>NZ_MQTZ01000054.1 GCF_001939115.1 Leptolyngbya sp. 'hensonii'
CGCTTGCGGCAACAGGCCGAACGGTTGGGGGTGCAGATGAGCCTGTTGGAAGAACTCAATGGCATTGACCTGGCAAACCAGTCTCCCCGAGCTGCCCTGAGTCGAGGTGGGTACGTGGAGCGATTGCAGGAGGCTCATCAGCAGGGATTACAGGGCATGGATGCGGTGATCTGGGCTCGGACCCGATCGTTCCTCAATCCGGATACAGGGCAATGGAATGCTCCAGGGCTCGGAAATCGAGAGGATTCCATCAAGGCAGATCAGGGGCGGCGGTTTCGAGAAATTGCCCAGACCGTGGCCAAACATCAGCAGCAGCAGGGGCTGATCGCAACCCAACCATCCATTTCACCCACTCAAATGCTGGCTGACGTTGCGCAGGCTCAGCCTCTTGCAATTCCCCAATCGGAACTGATCACCCCTCAAAAACCACCCCCCCTACCTGGCCGCGAGACACCCGAGAGATTAGAGGGACTGCCGTCTGTCCATGCTTCCAGTCAAACGGCTGGGTTGGGAGCCCGGGAGGTACAATCCTCGATCGAGGCTGCTTCCCCCAAGGTCAGATCCTCGAAGAACCGGCTGGCCGAAAATTTACCGGCTGGGAACGAAACTGCTGGGATGACCGTTGTTGGCCGGGGTTCGATTCCTACCTGGGGAGCCTTGCCTGGTAAGATTCCGATCGAAGCGATGACGGGTAAAGTCCATCGATTCATGCGCACTCTTGCCGTAGAGCAGTCACCGCCAGGATCAACTCGGAGGGAGCAGATTCTCAGGCTTCAGCGTCTCAGCTCAACGGTTCACCCTACTTTGGAATCTGAGCCAGCCCAATCCGATCGTATCTCCCAGTCGATCTCCCCCCAGTCCATTTCCCCTTCGACTGTTCAACGGGACCAGATAGAAACAGCCCCCGTTGCCCCTGAAACGGCTGAGGAGAATACCGGGTTACTGGTGGAGACTGCCTCATCAGGCCCCCCCAGATCAGGCCTTTCAGCAGCTACGATCGAGCACGAACCCAAACCATCTGCTGCCTCCGATCAGGCAACCCCTTCCCTACGGGAGGATGTTGCCGAACAAATTATTTTCCAGGATTTGCCGACGGTGGCCCCTGAAAACTGATCAGCTTCTGCCCTCCGTCCCAATCAATCCCATTAACGTCACTTCCCATACCAGACGGGGCTGGGCAAATCCTGAAAGGCAGCGACGGGCTTTTTCCAATTCCTGTAAGGGATTAATTTGGGTTGGTCTGACCTGACAGAGCCATTGCCAATAACACTGTTGCAGATAATCTACTAGCCACAGTTGTGCCTCAACCTCAAGGGCTTTATCAATTTGTCGGGCCAGATCAAGGGCCGCCCGCACCGACTGGGGAAACTGCCGCAGGGTTGCGAGCAGATCAGGAGGAATGGCCTGGAGTTGCTGCCAATGGCCGATCGCAGCACCGGGACTGCCCTGAGCCAGGGTCAGGACCTCTGGATGGGCAAGAATCTCGCTCTGATTGGCTTGAGTCAGCACCTCTGCCATGGCGGTCGCCGTTAACCGCCTAAAAGGAATGCGCTGGCAGCGGGAAACCAGCGTCGGCAACAGCGCCTCTGGGCCTGGCGCGATCAAAATGAAAGTAGCCTGTCCAGGTTCTTCGAGGGTTTTGAGGAGAGCGTTAGCGGCTGGTTCTGCCATGGTCTCTGCCTCGTTCAGCACCACGATCGAACGAGTTGCTTCCAGAGGCGGGCGACCAAGAAACTGGACTACTTCCCGAATTTGCTCCAGTCGGATTTGAGGTGGTGTTTTGCGTTTAATGCCTGCCGCCGCCGCTTCAGCAGCGGAAAATCGATTGCCCTGATAGAGATAGGTAGGTTCTACCCACAGCAGGTCAGGGTGGTTGCCTTGCTGAAGACGAGTTCGCAAACTGGTAGACGCCTTTCCTGTGCCTGGGGAACCTGGGCGCAGGCTCAAAAATAAGCGTTCAATAAAACATTGGGCAGCCAAACGACGCCCAACACCACTAGGTCCGGCAAACAGGTAGGCGGGGGCAACCCGATCACAGTCAACGGCCCGTTCCAATAATTCGATCGCCTGCTCCTGCTCTATGAGAGGGCTGAAACTGGATAATTCCATGCGGTTAGTCGTTGTTTCACAAGATTCCGAATCTGCTCTGTAACTTCCGCTGTACTCAAGCTGGCATCAATCCGCACAATCCTCTCAGGATAGGTTGCGGCCAACTCTCGATACCCTTGTTGCACTCGCTGGTGGAAGGCCAAATCGGCCTGTTCAATCCGGTCAATAGCCCCTCGTTTTTGGGTCCGGGCCAGCCCCACTTCAACTGCCACATCCAGCCAGATTGTCAAATCACTTTCCAGACCATCTGTCGCGATCCGATTGAGTTGATGAATCAGATCCATCTTTAAGCCACGGCCATAGCCCTGATAGGCAATGGTGGAATCTGTGTAGCGATCGCAGAGCACAATCGCACCAGCCGCGAGTTTTGGCCTCAGAAAACCTGCCACATGCTGGGCTCGATCGGCTGCATAAAGCATGAGTTCAGTCATATCCTGGACAGGTGCTTCTCCAGGAGGATTGAGCAGTAAGCGCCGAATTTCCCGACCCAGTTCTGTTCCCCCGGGCTGACAGGTTAACTGAATGTCAGGCAGCAGTCCTTCTATCTCCTGGGTTAACCAGGCATAAAGTTGCTGAATTTGAGTGGTCTTGCCTCCACCCTCTACACCCTCAAATACAATTAATTGACCTTGCATAGCTCCACATTTTAATTATTGGTTTTCCAGGCTTATTAGGATTTTCTATAAAAACCATAGCTGAAGCCATCGGTAAAGCCGTGGGGATTCCCCTCAAAAGGCTCAATAAAACTGTTGCAATTGAGAGGGATCGCACCCTGATTTAGGATTTATTCAGATATGATGGGGAAGGTTTAATTGTTCGGAACGGCTATATCTGATATGGCTCGATACACCTGTCTATTTACAGTGGCGGCACCCGTAAAGAGCCTGCCATCACTTCTGAGCAAGACTCTTGAGTCCTGCAATCTGGACGTGATTTATGATACCGGTGATTACATGATGGCACGGGAAATTCCGGGCCATGTTTCTTATGCAAAACTAGTCACCGTTGAGGTTTTAATCGATAAGACAACAGCCTCTGATGCGGGAATTCGAATGAATTTTGTGGTCAAAAATGAAGAACTACCTTTACAGGTAGAGAATCACTGCCGTAAGATTTTTGATCTTGTGAATCAGGCCGTGATTGAAAATGACCACTGGCAATTGATCGAAAGTGTTTCAGGTTGATAAGCCCGGAACAATATTCCTATCGGAATCAAAATCTTTACAGCCCTAAAGGTGGACCTCAAAAACATCTTTTCGCATTTCTATTGTCCCTTTCCACGGTTCCCTAAACAGTCAAAAAGGAAATTAGAAGGTAGCCCCTTGCAGGGATCACGCTTTGCTAAATGGCTATTGACTCAAGAATCACAAATCTCATCTTCAATGAACTAATCTTCTGGGTCACCCACCATATTGGGGCTGATCAAAGTGATATCAAACTCATCGGGGGGGACCGTAGAGATGGACTGCTGATCCAGCAGGTAGTAAATGGCCCGAACTTGAGGCCCAAATACGATCTCATCTTCATCTTGAAGATTGTGAGCCTGTAGCTTACGCCCATTAATTAAAAGCCCATTTGCGCTGGGCTTGCCCTTGAGATTACCATCGACGATCCGGTAATAATAGGTGCCATCTTCGTGGGGCAATTGAACCAGGGTGGCATGGCGGCGCGAAACAAACTGCGAAACCAGACGGATATCACACTTCGGATCTCTGCCGATCGAATAGACCGGACTATTGAGTATGAACTCCCGCCGTCCCTTATCATCTTCAAGGATCAGTAGGTGGTTTTGTTGCACTTCTGGAGCCATTGAGTAGGAGATGGTAGGGTGTGTAGAACGTTTTGAAGAACCATTCAGAGATAAGGTCTAAAGGGGAATGCATCAAGAGATAATGCATTGAAAAAATTCAAATTGGAAGTTTAAAGCAGGGAGCGATGAAGCATCTTTCAAAATAAATTCTAAACCAATGAGCTTTAGGCCCAGACGACTCTTCAATGTCAGTCGTCAGTTTACTTGAAACTCACTTGCAATCTACCTTGAATAGTCTACTTTTAACAGTCTACTGGCAGTAGCTTACTTACCATAGGTCGTTGAAACAAATAATCGCAGTAGATAGTTACATTGACTGGAAGCGAGTAGAAAGCAAGAGAGAATCACAACCGTTTACATATCAATCGTTTTTAGACTTAGCATATCGCAACTACTATTTTGACATTCTGTTGCCTCTGATGCAAAGGCTGTACCGGATAGATGCCTGTGACCTTGCAGCAATAGGGAGTTGAGGACAACGCTAATAGAACTGCAAGCCATCATTGCCCCTGCCGCAGCTGGATTCAGGAACATGCCAAAGGCTGGCAGTAGAATACCCGCAGCAATAGGAATACCCAGTAGATTATAAACAAAAGCCCAGAAAAGATTCTGGCGAATTTTAGTAAACGTTGCCTGACTGAGGCGGATCGACTCTACAACATCCATCAGGCGATTGTGCATCAAGACGACTGAGGCTGTCTCAATTGCAACTTCTGTGGCAGAGTGAAGGGCCATACTGATATCAGCCTGAGCCAATGCAGGGGCATCATTGATGCCATCTCCAACCATCCCCACCACACAGTTTGAATTTTGAAGTGTGAATTTTGATAACTCAGGAGCATGGCCCTGCTGCAAGGCAGCAATCACCGCTGCTTTCTCCTGGGGTTGTACTTCTGCCCGAATCTGATCTGGTCTCAAGCCCAGTTCTTTACCAATGCTCCGGGCTACCTCCCAGCGATCCCCGGTGAGCAGAATCGTTTGCAGCCCCATGGCCTGAAGCTGCTGAATCGTCATTTGAGCATCCGATCTCAGTCTATCCATCAGACCAATCAAGCCTACTATCTCCCGATCCAGAGCAATGTAGATAACGGTTTTGCCTGTTTGGGCTAATTCCAGCACTCGCTCCTGGACGGCAGTCGAAACTGGAATTTCCTGGCCTTGCATCCAGGCCAGATTACCCAATGTGACGGAGTGGTAGTCTGGCTGAGACGACTCAGCATCGAGGGAGACCTCGGCTGAAACACCCAACCCGGCTGAGGTCTGGAAATTATGGGCTGGTAGTGGGGCCAGTTCCTGCTGTCGGGCCTGGTGCTGAATGGCTGTGGCCACAGGATGGTGGGTCCCCTGCTCGACGGTGGCAGCCAGTTGCAGCAGCAAATCGGGAGACAGAGAAGAGAGGCCAGAGGGTATATTCTCTGTCTCACAGCCCATGTTCTGGACAACAATACAATCCGTGACAGAAGGTTGACCAACAGTCAGAGTCCCTGTCTTATCAAAAACCACAATATCCAGATGATGCATTTGTTCCAGAATGTCCCCGCCCCGAATCAGAATACCCCGCTCAGCTCCCAAACTGGAGCCCACCAGAATAGCAGTGGGCGTGGCTAATCCCAGGGCACAGGGGCAGGCAATCACCAGCACTGCAATGGCCAGTTTCAGACTCAGAAGCAAGGGCGATGTGGGATGGAGAAGCATATGAGGATGCTCCATGGCTGCCCCAGCCTGGTGGAGAACCTGTGGCCAGAGCGTTGTCCCAACAAAATACCAGAACAAAAAGGTCAGCAGGGCGATCGTCAAGATGCCATAGGTGAAATACCCAGCAACTAAATCTGCCAGGTGCTGGATGGGCGCTTTGCGAGTTTGAGCCGCCTCTACCAGAGCCACAATTTGAGCCAGGGTTGTTTCTTTACCGGTACGAGTTGCCTGGAAAACGATCGCCCCTGACTGGTTCAACGTACCAGCACTGACGGAGTCCCCCGATTGCTTCAAGACTGGCATATATTCCCCAGTCAGCATGGATTCGTCCACCAGACTTTGCCCCACCAGGATTTCCCCATCGACTGGGATCTTCTCCCCCGGTAGCACCTGCAACCATTGCCCGACCTGAACCTGCTCCGCCAGAATTTCAACGGTGGGGGGCATTGGCCCCGCCTGCTCTGGGGGAGGGGCACAGGCATGGTTCTGCAGCAAACGAGCCACCCTGGGCTGCAGAGCTACGAGGGCCTGAAAAGAAGCCGCTGCCCGATTCCGGGCTCGCTGTTCCAGCAACCGCCCCAGGAGGATAAAGCCTACTAGCATCACTGGTTCGTCGAAAAAACATTCCCAACCCAACTGAGGAGCCAGCAGGGCAACTGTACTGGCTATGTAGGATGCCATGGTGCCCATACTGACCAGGGTATTCATATTGGGAGTCCCCTGGCGGAGACCTCGCCAGCCCTCTACCAGAAGCGATCGGCCCGGCCCAAACAACGCCACTGTTGCCAACCCAAAGTGAAACCAGATATTGCTGAGACCCGGAATGGGCAGCCATCCCCACTGGCCTAAATGTCCCAGGCCCGACAACAGCAACAGAATGCTGGCCGTGACCACTCTCCAGATTTGCTGCAGGGCTTCCTGCCGCCGCTGCTCAGACAAATCCTGTAACTTGGGAGAGAGGCCACCGCTCTCTTGCCACAGTTGGGGAGACAGGCGAGGTCGGGTGGGAAACCCTGACTCTGTTAAATGTTGGGCGAGACCGATGGGATCAACCTGTCCCGCTTCAATCTCAACAACAGCCACTTCTGTAACCAGGTTGACACAGGCTGAAGTGACACCAGGATAGTGGCGCAGGCGATTCTCGACCGACCGCAAACAACCGGCGCACTTCATCCCGGTAACATCCAGAATTAGAGTTTCGATCGCGCTGCCTGTTGTAGGCGCACCGGCCTCAGGGAGGAGTTGCATGGGACTGGGTGAACTATAGAGGGTTAGCAAACAGACAAAATTGTTCCCTTTAAGCATAGCGGAGCACACTCTTAATACTGCAGGCGCAGCTACGCTTCTCCCTGGTTTCCATTAATTTTTCTTGAGAAAACCTGGAAAAACGTGGGGGAATGGGTAGACAGTTTATCGTTTCAATGATACAAGTGTTCTATGGACTAAATTCAAAACCCCCTGCCCTGCTTATGGAAGCTCTCACTGAAGCTCAACAAGAGTTATATGATTGGCTGGTGCAATATATCCGCGAACATCAGCACTCTCCTTCAATTCGACAAATGATGCATGCGATGAAGTTGAAGTCGCCTGCACCGGTTCAGAGTCGTCTGGAACATCTCCGAGATAAAGGATACATTGAATGGACAGAAGGCAGAGCCCGGACCATTCGGATTCTCCGTGGGGTGCCTCAGGGAGTCCCTATTAAGGGGGCCATCGCTGCCGGAGGGTTAATCGAACCCTTTACAGATGAAATGGAGCAGTTAGATCTGTCATCTCTCTTGATCCATCCTCAGTACTATGCCCTGCGTGTCACTGGGGACAGCATGATCGAAGCTTTAATTGCAGATGGGGATGTGGTGATCATGAAACCCGTCCCGGATTCAAAGGCAGTTCGCAATGGGACGATCGTGGCTGCTCGGGTTGAGGGGCATGGCAATACCCTGAAGTACTTCCATCGGGAAGGCAGCAAAGTCAAATTAATCCCTGCGAACCAGAATTACACCCCGATCGAAGCCCATGCTGGCCAGGTTCAGGTTCAGGGTGCCTTAGTCGGGGTTTGGCGAGGGTATAACGCTACTCCTTAGAATAGCCTTTCCTGAAATATCCTGGCTGATGCAGGCAGTCCTTCCATCTGTGGCAAGATGGCTGAATGCTATGGCTGAATGCTATAGCTGAATGCTATGGCTGAATGCTATAGAATGCCCCAGTCTTGATTTCAGGAAGGAGTTCTTTTCACTGTGGGTTCACGTCACTCCCTGCTGTATCTGTTTCAAAGCCGTAAAATGATGCCCCTGCTGATGCTGGGCTTCTACTCTGGCTTACCTTTATTTCTTACCAGTCGAACGCTGCAACTGTGGATGCAGGATGCCAAGGTCGATTTGGGGGCAATTACCTTGTTTGGCTTAGTCAGCCTCCCCTATTCCCTCAAGTTCATCTGGTCTCCCCTCCTCGATCGATTTCATCCTCCCTTCCTGGGGCTACGGCGAGGCTGGTTGGCCTTAACCCAAATAGGTCTGGCGCTGGCGATCGGGGTCATGGCCCTACAACACCCCTCCCAAAACTCCCAGGTTTTGCAGGTGCTGGCTGTTAATACCCTGATCATTGCTTTCCTCAGTGCCACTCAAGATATCGCAGGAGATGCCTACCGAACAGAGATCCTGGAGCCCCAAGAACGGGAGATGGGGGCCTCTGTCTGGGTGTTCGGTTATCGGGTAGCTCTGTTTGCAACCAGTTCTATGGCCCTGGTATTGGCAGACTTTATTCCCTGGAACATTGTCTATGGACAAATTGCCATCCTCATGGCTCTGGGAGTTGGGGCAACCCTCTGGGCCCCGAAACTCATCCAACCCCAGAATTCCCCCGCAACGGCTGCCCTATCAGTCAGAGATATTCTGTTTATCCTTCTGATTGGTCTGGTCGTGACTGCTTTACTGGGCGGCGTCATTGCAGGCAGCATTCCATTGCCCATTTTTTATTGGGTCTTGGCCAGTTTACTAATAGGGTGGATTGCCATCGCGTTGCTCATCCCAGAGCATTGGCTCACCCAGGGAACCACGGAGCAATCGCCTCAATCGCTGCAAGATGCTGTAATCCTACCTTTGCGTGATTTTTTCCAGAATTTTGGTTTGCCTAAAGGTGGAACAATCCTGGTGTTTATTTTGCTTTATAAACTGGGGGATGCCCTGGTCGGCATCACGGGCAACCTGTTTCTGCGGGAATTGACCTTCAGTAAGGCGGAAATCGGTGCCATTCAGGGGGGGATGGGGTTTTTGGCCACAACGGTCGGCGTCCTACTGGGGGGCGTCATCCTGACAAAAATTGGGACCTATCGCGGACTCTGGGTCTTTGGTGCTCTGCAACTAGTCAGTAATCTGGGCTACTATGCTTTGGCCCTGACTGGGAAAGACTATTCCCTGCTTGTGCTTGCGATTAATATTGAAAACTTCTGTGCTGGTCTGGTGACAGTGGTAACGGTCGCTTTCTTAATGAGCCTTTGCACACATCGCTTTACCACAACTCAGTTTGCCCTGTTTTCCAGCTTGATGGCGATCGGTCGGGATGTTTTATCCGCACCAGCAGGAGACATCGCCAAGGCAACTGGCTGGCCAGTTTTCTTCCTGATTACCCTGGTAGCAGCAATACCAGGTTTGCTGCTGCTGCCCATCGTTGCCCCCTGGAACGCAAAAGTCAGCTCACAGGCTGCAAATTCTCTCCCATTAGATAGGAAGGATTCACACCCATAGTAGTAAACTATTTATGAGAAGTGTTACAAATTTTGATTAGTTTCTCATTTTTATACCTGCTATGGCTTTATTTCGTCAGTACATCGCTCCCCTCCTGGTGGTGATCATCTTTGTGATCTCCCTGGTTGTGGTTAGTGCGCGGATTTTTCTACCTGCAGATATGGCTGCCCCTGCGCCAACTGATCAGGTCAGCCAGTCTGCAGCGATTGGGGTGGCAGATCTGCCCCCGGCCCTCACCCATTTAATTAAGGGCCTACCCGATGACCCAGCCCTGGTTGAGCAATTCTAAACTCCCCCCGCCTGTGTCCTCTGAAGTCCTGATTCCCGGTTACTGGCTTCGTTACGGTTCAGTCATAGACCGGGCAGCACTCGTTAGGGTCGTTCAACGAACCTATCAGGAACTCTATCCCCATGAGGATTTTTCTCATTTAGCCACCACTGTAGACCAACACTTCTCGAAAGATACGCCCCTATGGTGGGTGCAAGACCAGCCAGCCAAGTCACAGCCCATGACTTTACCGGTAGGCTGTCTATGGCTAGGCAATGCTATCGACCAAATTACGGGCGATCGCCACGCCCACATTCTGTTGTTGTATGTCATTCCGGAACGACGGCGGCAGGGAATTGGGACAGCCCTAGTGCAGCGAGCCGCAGCCTGGGCCAGGGCTCGCGGTGATCGTCAGCTTGGCTTACAGGTTTTTGCAACAAATCAGCCCGCAATCAACCTCTACAATGGCCTGGGCTTTCAGACCCAATCTTTCTGGATGCTCAAGCCCCTTTGATCAGGCTTTCCACTTCTACCCGCTTCAACCCCAAAGTTACGAGCCTTCTTTAATTCTGACTTCCGACTCCTCTACCTCGATTATCTTTTGCGCCCTCAAGTGCTGTAGAGTGACAGTATGTATGATGAAGACGATTTCTCAGACCTGGATTTAGAAGCGGAATTGGAGAGCCCGCTGGATAAGCTGGAGCCAATTGATGCTGAGTCGGAAACAGCGAAGCCTAATCCAGATGAAATGCTAGCGTTGCTGAGTGCCCCTGAAACTCAGCAGCGGATGCTGGCTACCCGTGCATTTTGTGAGCTGGAAGATGAACGGGCTATTCCCCAGTTGATTCGGTTGCTGGCGGATGCCTGCCCATTGGTTCGAGTTAGTGCTGCCTATGCCCTGGGCCGTAATCCCAGTGTGGATGCTGTCGAGCCTCTGATTACCCAACTGCACCAGGACTGGAACGGTTACGTTCGCAAAGGGGTGGTCTGGGCCTTGGGCAATTGCCGTGATCGTCGCTCTCTGCCTCCTTTGACCGAGGCTCTCAAAACCGATATTTCGGCAGTCCGTCTCTGGGCAGCCAGTGCCCTGGCCCAGATGGTCAATGTCGGGTATGAAGCCATGATCGGGGCAATCCCTTCTCTGATTGAAGGGGCACGACGTGACCCAATTGCCGCTGTGCGCAGCAATTGCGCCTGGGCGATCGGCGAAATCTGCCGGGAGCTGCCCTCTAATGTGATTTATGCCTCCGCGATCGACGCCCTGCTGGAGGCCTTTGCCGAAGATGAAGAAATGGGGGTCCGGGAAGATGCCAGGGCCGCGTTACTTAAGGTCGGAGATCCCCGTGGGCTGCAGTTGATTGAGGAAATTGAGCGAGAATACTGGACGTAAGTGGGCGTCCCTGGTGAGCCAATAATTGGCTCAATGTGTTCAACAAGACTTCTGGGTGGAAGGGCTTTCCCAGATAGGCATCCGCTCCCTGTTTCAGTCCCCAATAGCGATTGGCCTCTGTGCAGTTCCAGGACAGCATCACAATGGGAATCTGAGCCGTGGCTGTATCGGTTTTGAGATGGCGACAGACCTCATACCCGTTCATCTGGGGCAAAACAATATCCAGAATCACTGAGTCTGGACAGTAGCGCTGCACCTGCTCCAGGGCTTCCAGGCCAGTCCGGGCTGTAATCACATGGTATCCCTGCTCTGTGAGCAAATCCGTCAACATCTGCCGTTGTACCCGGCTATCTTCTACAACTAGAATTGTGTTCATAGGGACATGGCTTGATTCAACAGCCCTATCCTAGAGTTACAGACCCAATGGCCACATGAGGCCGCAGTCCTGACTTAGACCAGGACCATAGTCCTGGTTAAGAATGGGACACCAGATTCATGTCACTCCTGAGCTGTAACTGTTAGAGTTACGGAGAGAAACCAGTTTCCTAGAACACCAGGGCGGTTCCCCCATGGCGATTCGTGTTTTGATAGTCGATGACCAGAACCTGATTCGGCGGGCGTTGCGGTTACTGCTGGCGGATGAGCGGTCCCTGGAAGTGGTGGGGGAAGCGGACACAGGAGAGGCTGCGATCGCCCAGGTGGAGGCCCTGCGTCCCGATGTCGTGCTCATGGACATTCTGATGCCAGGGATGGATGGGGTGGAAGCCACCCGGGAGATTGGTCAGCGGTTTCCAGAAACTCGCATCCTGGTTCTGAGTATTGACGATGATGATGAGTACATTGCCCAGGCTCTGAAATATGGTGCTGCTGGCTATCTATTGAAGAACACCCCACCGGAGGAACTGGCCCTAGCGATTCAGACGGTCTACAAAGGCTACACCCAACTGGGACCCGGTCTGGGCAGAAAGCTGGTGGACCAGATCCCGGCTCCGACCCTGAACGCGGGCGATGCTTGGGACAGGCTAACCCCCAGAGAGCAGGAAATTGTGCGCCTGATTGCCAGGGGGGCCAATAATCGGGAAATTGCGGAGGCCCTCTATATTTCTGAGAAGACGGTGAAAAACCACATTACCAATATTTTAAGTCGATTGAACCTGCGCGATCGGTTGCATGTAGCCATCTTCGCCAATGCCAGTTCCACCCATCCGGCCCGTCCGGTCTAGGGTCCTATAGGTATGGCTGTTCCGATCACCGTTCAATTCTCTGAGGTCACCTTTCGCCTGCGTCACCGGACCCTGCTCTCCAAGCTCAGTTTGCAGATCCCCCAGGGCGAAACCCTGGTGCTCCTAGGTCGCAGTGGCTGTGGCAAAACCACCACCCTGAAGCTGATCAACCGACTCCTGTTGCCCACCCAGGGCGAGGTGCACGTAGAGGGACTACCCACCCTCCAGTGGAACCCCATTCAACTACGGCGCAAAATCGGCTACGTGATCCAGGAGGTGGGCCTATTTCCCCACTTCACCGTCGCCCGCAACATCGGCCTGGTTCCGGCTCTGGAGGGCTGGGGCCGCGATCGGATTCGGCAGCGGGTGGCCGAACTCCTGGAGCGGGTGGGATTAGGGGCAGAGATGGCCGATCGGTATCCCCATCAGCTCTCTGGAGGGCAACGGCAGCGGGTAGGGGTAGCGCGGGCTCTGGCTGCCGATCCACCGATTCTGCTGATGGACGAGCCCTTTGGAGCCCTGGACCCGATTACCCGCCTGGAACTGCAGCGAGAATTCCGTACCCTGCAGCGGCAACTGGGCAAGACCGTGGTTTTTGTCACCCACGATATCCAGGAGGCGTTGTTGCTGGCGTCCAAGGTGGGATTGATGCAGGCAGGCCGACTGGTCTTTCACGGGACACCCCAGGATTTTCTGGCCTCTTCCGATCCGGAGGCCCGCGCTTTTGCGGAATGCTTGATGGTGCAGCCTACGGGAGTTGAGTCATAAGGTTCAGATGCAAGCTAATCCACAACAGAATGCTGAAACCTGGCCCGACGAGCCTTGACAATTTTAGGCACATATTCATTTTTAGCCGCTTGCCCATCAAAGCCCAAACGATCGTAAATCATGCCTCCGATACCGGGAATGACTTCGCCTTCTGGGGTGCGATCGCTATCCTGAGCCAGGTAGAAAAACTGAAACTTATCCGTAATTGCTGGCTCAAACTCTCGTCTCAGACTTGCTTCTGCTTTCTCGTACATCACGGGAGCCGCAATCAAAATCTTAGCTGGCTGAATTTTTTGAATCAGGTGCCGGAGATTAGTTTTAACAACACAGGCTCCTGAAATGATCGACTTCACAATGATCAGGACATCAATATCGTCCGCTGGCTCCTGATATTGTTTCAGAATCGGAGCAGTAGCCAAAGCATCCACCCCAAACGGAGTCGTGCGATGATTCGAGAAACAGGCAAAAGCCACCGATCCTAAACGAGCTTCTAACCGCTCAAGAATGCCCTGCGCCAGGAAATCAGCATCTTCAACCGTAGTTGCTAAACAGACTTTGTCCGGGTTGGGTTCAATCTGAGTGAGGAGAGCATCTCCCAACACATAACCCAGGTTGAGCATGGCAGATTGGTAGGCAACTGGAGCAGTTGTCCGATCTGCAATTTGACGCAGCAGATTATCGGCAACCTGATTCACTAACGGGGAGTATGTGCGGGTCATAGCAAACTCTCCAGCTCATCAAAGGTTTGGGGCTGTAGCTTTTTAATCCGATCCTGAAAGCGCCGAAAGTCATCTGTTTCCAGGCTGTAAGGTAAAGTCCCCTGCTCTAATCCGTTCAGATACTCCCAATGTAGGAAACCTTGGGCAAGATTATAGGAGAAACCTGGGATACCCTGGAAAATGTTTACAGCTTCCTAGTTGGCTCTGTCAACACTAGCCACAGGTCTATAACACAACTAATCAAGGGATTAACCTTTACCCATAGTCCAAAAAGGCACTTTCTGGGTGGATTCCAGGCGGGCTCCAGTGATACCTTTCTGGGCAAACAGGTATTCCTTGTTCTGCCAGAGGGGAATGAACGGTACATCTTTGGCCAGGATGTCCTGGAGTTCCAGGAAGATGTTCTTCCGGGCTTCCGGGTTGGTTTCCTGACGCTGAGCATCGATGAGCTGGTTCACCCGATCGTTGTAATAGAACGAACCCTGCAATTTGGACGAGCCTTCCTCACAGCCCCCGGCTGCTGATCCCTTCGAACAGGCCATAAACGGCTGGATGTAGTTATCCGGGTCAAAGAAATCGGCGGTCCAATCCAGCATGAAAATCGGATAGGCTCCCTTGTCCAGGTTGTCGTAGGCGGTGGCCGATTCCACACTCTTCAGTTCCAGCTTCATCACCTCCCCCAGATTCTTCTGGACCGAGGCTTTCAGGGTGGTGGCAGCCAGTTCATTCGTGGTCAAATTGGAGCGGTACCATAACTCCACTACCAGGGGCTTGTCTTTGGAATACCCGGCCTGACTCAGGGCTGCCTGAGCCTTAGCCACATCCCCATCCCCATACTGATCCTTGAACACGGGCTTATAGACATCCAGGGTGTCAGGAATGAGACTGTACAACGGCTCTACCTGACCGCGAAAGACCCGGTCCTTGAGCAGGGGCCGATCGATGAGGGCAGCCACGGCCTGCCTCACCAGGACCTGATCCAGGGGCTTGCTCTTCACATTCACGGTCAGATAATAAATGCCGGTGCCTTTGCCTTCAATTACCTGCCAGCCACTCTGACCCATCTCTTTCTGCAAACTCTGGGTCTGGTCCGGGTCCAGGCTCTGGAAGGCCACATCGACTGATCCTGTCCGGAAAGCATTGTACAGGTTGGCCGAACTGGAGTACTTCTGGATGTCAATGCCGGTGTTCGCCGGTTTTTCGCCCCAGTAACGATCGAAGGCCTCCAACCGAATGGCATCTGTAGCATACTGGGTCAGCTTGTAAGGCCCAGTACCCACAAACTGGTCCGTCTTGAACTTGCCATTGCCAATTTCATAGGCTTGGGGAGAAACGGCACAGGCTCCAGAGAAAGCCAACAGGGAAGGAAAGGCCGCAAATGGTTTCTTGAGTTTGATCGTCAATTCCAACTCCCCCGTCGCCTTCACGAGATCGATCGCTTCAGAAAGTAGGAAGGATGGGGAACCGGCATTTTTGATGAACCGCTCCAGGGAAAATGCCATGGCGGCAGCATTGAATGGGGTTCCATCATGAAAGACTACCCCCTGGCGCAGGGGAATGATGTAGGTGAGGCCATCGGCGCTCACCTTGGGCAGAGCGGTAGCCAACTGGGGAACCAGTTGGCCCTCAGGGTTGTAGGTATAGAGGCGATCGCCCAGGTTGTACAGTAAATTGCCCGCCCACAACTCATAGGCGTTGGCCGGGTCCAAGGTTCGGACTCCAGCAGTGGTGCCAATGACAATACGGTTAGTAGCAGTGGATGGAACAGTTCCCGGCCTATTCGGAGACTGGGAATCCTGGCGAATAGTGCAGCTCAGAACTAGAGCATAGCTGAGACAGAACAGGATGACTGAACGTCCGAGGCTCCGCCAGTTTCGCAGTGAAAATTGCAACCCTCTCATAAAGTGTCAATCACCCTGTAACGTAAAATCAAGATTCGCCCATGCTCCTGGGTTAGTGTTCCCAGGCTTAATTCATGAAATCTTTCCGTACCCAGATCTTGAACTGGTTACCCCGGTTGAGCTACCAGGTTTGGCTCCTTGCCTTCGGAAGGCTGCTTTCTCAAGTCGGCAGCGGTTTTACATTATTCTATGCTCCCATCTTTTTCGTCAATCAGGTGGGGTTGTCAGCCACTGCCGTTGGGATTGCCCTGGGGAGTAGTTCGATTTCCGGTGTGGTAGGGCGGTTTCTGGGCGGATCCCTGGCTGACTCTCCTCGCTGGGGGCGCAAGCCTGCGATTCTGCTATCCGCTGCTTTTTCCGCGATCGCCTCCTTTGTCCTGGCCACAACCCAGAATTTCTCAGTTTTGCTACTAGGAAATTTATTAATGGGGTTGGGTGTGGGGCTCTACTGGCCTGCGACAGAGGCGCTGGTTGCCGACATGACCACACCCGCCCAGCGGAATGAAGCCTTCGCCTTAAACCGGTTAGCGGATAGCCTGGGATTAGGCTTGGGGGTAGTTCTGGCCGGATTGCTGATCCAACTCACTGGAGCCTTTCGGGCCTTATTTGTGATTGATGGCCTGTCTTTTTTAGTATTTTTCGTCATTGTTTCCTGGGCGATCGCAGTGCCCCCTCCCACGGGCCATCCTCAGCCCCTTCTGGCAGGCTGGAGGAAGGCCCTGGCCGATCGCACCCTGCTGGTCTTCATCCCGGTGAATGTGCTGTTTACGATGTACATAGTGCAGATTTACAGCACCATGCCTCTCTACTTCACCAATTTTGTGGCGATCAGCGAAACCGTCAAAGGCTTTTCTGCCTCTACCATTAGTGCCCTGTTTACCTGGCATCTGGTCCTGACTGTGTTGTTGCAGTTGCCTGCAGCCCGCTGGCTGAATCGCCTCCGACGGCCCCAGGCCCTGATCCTATCCGTGCTGTTGTGGGGAACAGGGTTTGCCCTGATTGGGATGGCAGGGGTGATGGGCAGTACTGCGATCGTCTGGGCCGTGATCGGATTGGCGGTACTCTCGATCGCGACCGTTACCTACCTGCCCTCTGCCTCTGCCCTAGTGGTGGATCTGGCTCCTCCTTCCCAGCGAGGGGTATATCTATCCATTAATTCCCAGTGCTGGGCTTTAGGCTATTTCATCGGCCCTCCCCTGGGCGGACTGACTCTCGATCAGCCTGGAGCATTGCCCCATCTGTTCTGGCTAGGTCTAACCGGCAGCATTGGCATCGCGATCGTCATTCTGCGTCAGTTGGATCGGATCATGCTGATCCGGAAGCAGGCCAACCCTGAAATCAATAATACAGTAGACCTACCTCCTGATTCCTAAAGTCACATCCAGAGGCTCAGGATCCAAACTTCGACAAAAATGTTTCATCTCTGTTGAACCAGATTTTCTGCCAGCCAGTCTAAATCATCAAATTTGAGCTGCAGATGCTCTACAACAACAGGAGACCCCCAAAATGCAAGTTCAGACCAGACGTTTTATCACAATGGCAAGCCTGGGATTGAGTCTGATGATCGCTGCTCCAGGGTTGGCCAGAGAAACCACCATTACCGGATCGGGCGGTAAACAGGCCACTGTTCAAACCACGGTGAATCGCGGCCAGAATAGTCGTACCGTTAATCGCACCACCACTTACCCAAATGGGAAAACCAGCACCAGCACAGGCACTTTCACCGGGAATAATGGCACCTATTCCGGGACGGTGAACCGCACCAATCGGCAGGGGGAGTCTGCGACCTATCAGGTGCAGGGTCAGCGCAGCCTCAACAATGGGACGTACCAGAACAATGCCACCGTGACGGGGCCCCAGGGAAGACAGTCTACAGTCAATACCACGGGTTCCTGTAGCCAGGGGCAATGCACGAGCGATCGCACCACCACCTTCTCCAATGGTAAAACTCGCCAGGTCAATACCACGGGGCAGCGGACAGGGCAGGGGACTGCGACCGGGACAGTTACGGTGACAGGCCGCAATGGTCGCATCCGGACAGGCACCTATAATACCAACTTCAAGTAGCAATCACGGTTCGGTTACGGCCCTCAGCTTTTGCTCTCAGGAGGGCAATATTCGCAGCTCTTAGAACTTCCTCAGCAGTGGTACCGTTGGTTGGGTAAGTGGCAATTCCTAAAGAGAGCGTAATCGTTGCCCCTCCTGGAGCCGGGTATCTGGCAATCCCAGCCCGAATGATCTCGGCTTTCTCAAAGGTGGCTGCCTCATCGGCACCAGACATAATCAAAACAAATTCCTCCCCCCCATAACGGCAGGCTACGTCCTCCCCGCCGCGCGTAATCTCAGTCAGGAAGTTGCCCAGGATGCGCAGAACCTTGTCTCCGGCTTCATGGCCATGTTCACTGTTAAAGCGTTTGAAATGATCCACATCCATGAAAATGACGCCCACGGTGTGGACTGGCCCGCTATCACCCAGTTGATGATTCTTGCGTTGGGCCGCAGCGATCGCCCTCGTCATCATTTCATCTAAAAAGCGCCGGTTGTAAATGCCTGTATTGGCGTCATGAAAACTCAGATATTCCAATTGAGATTGGAGGCGGAGCACAGCCAGGGGGAGGGCAATCTGGGAGGCCAAGGTAGTCATCAGCGCATGCTGGGCTAGGGGCACCTCAGTCAGGTGAAGAACTCCCAGGGTTTGTTCATGGGCCTGGAGGGGCAGACATAGCATCTCGGTCGGAATGCCATGGGGATGGAGCTCCCGACAGAGTTGGCAGGGAAGTCTGAAAACCGTTTGCCCACCACTTTGGGCTTCCCCCCGACGTAAGGCCCAGCATTCTCTGGGAGAGCAAATACTGCCTGATTTCAGGTTACCAAAAGTGACCGTGGGAGTCATCTGATCCCGTGAGTTATTGATTTCATAAATCATGCCCGCACAATTGGGCAACAGATAGGTGAGAAAGGATTGCAGAATATCATAGGCTTCTTTGGCTGTACGGCAAGTCAGGAGGTGATTGCTTAAATCCTGCTCCAATTCCGTGGCCTGCAACTTCTGGGTGAGGTCAGCCTCAGCTTGTTTCTGGCGCAACTGGTTGAACCCTATTCGCCAGGAAAGTAAGAGCACGCATACCAAGCTAATCAGAATGACCCCTGTTGCAATTTCCCCTTTTTGATCCGTTTCTTCTCGCCGTTGCTGCAGCAGAGTTTTCTCAACCTGTTGAATGGCAAGCAGCTGGTTCCATAAAGACTCGCTATAAAGGATAGCCCGATCAGGGCTGATTATTTTACGCGGGGAAACTTGTAGTTCCTGAATAACCCGCTGTTCCTGCTGTAATTGTTGCTTGAAGGAAGATTGGAAATCAGTCACTTTCCGGTGCTGACTAGGATTATCCTGGGTCAATTGCAGGAGCCGCTCTATAGAGCGCTGGACAATCCCCACACATTTTTGATATTCAATCAGGGTTTGTCCATTCTGAGTGTTCAGCCATTTCTGGAACTGAAATTTGGAACTGAGCAAGTTGAACTGCGTTTCCTCGATCTCATCCAACACTTCGAAGGTATGGCTAACCCATAACCGGGCCTGACGAACATTAATCTGGCTGGAAATAGACAGGAACAGGACGATCGCCAATCCAAACCAGATGCCATTCCGGGAAGTCATTAACTTTTTTGGAAAGCGTCCCAAAAATTGAGTTGCCAAAAACATTTCGACGCTCACAATGCAGAGATTTAGTTCGAACAGCTTTAGGCAACCTAAGGAATGAGAATTAAATAAAGTGTCAAACTCCTGATTGCCCCCACCCCCCTGCCCCCTCTCCCGCCGGGAGAGGGGGCAGGGGGAGGGGGTTGGGGGTGAGGGCTGAAGAAATCCAGGTTATTTAATTCCCGTTCCTAAGACATGATTCTATGCAGTTTCGAGCGCCCCTGATATCAGTATTTCCTCAGGGATTTGCACAAAATTGCACAAATCGACTGGGCAGTGCAAGCTTCGCTCCAAAATGCAGATGAATATAGGACGCATGAAGCTGGTAAAGGTTCCAGCCTTCTCCTTGCAGGGGCTGTTGAGACTGATATCCCTGGGTCTGATAGAGAGGGGCAATGGGGGCTATGGACAGACTGGAGCGATGGAATTCATGCCCCCAGACCTCTGTTCGGGAAGGTAGCAAGGGGCTATCTTGCAGGGTCACAGCCCGACGATACCCCAGAGTGAGGCGATCGCCCATCCTGGCTTCCGTGGGCAGAATTCCGACCATAGGCCAGGTCTGTCGATCAAAATCAACCACAGACTGGCACAGATACATCAATCCCCCACATTCGGCGTAGGTGGGGAGTCCAGCCTGAATCACCTGGCGCACGGCTTCTCGAACCGGGGCATTATCTGCCAATGCTGACGCAAATACCTCCGGGAAGCCCCCGCCAAAGTAGAGTCCCTGCAGATTTGGGGGTAATTGCTGATCTTCTAGGGGACTCCAGAACACTAGTTCTGCCCCCAACTGCTCCAGGCTATCCAAATTATCAGCGTAGTAGAAATTGAACGCCCGATCGCGGGCCACCCCAATCCGGACGCTGGATTGGGGACTGGAGGTGGATTCTTCAGAATTGAGCAGGGGAGATACCTGCAGCAAGGGCAGTAGCCGTTCCCAGTTAAAGCACTGTTCTCCCAGATGGGCCAGTTGTTCCAGAATACCCCTCAGGTCTGTGAGCTCTTCGGTGGGAACCAGGCCCAGGTGCCGATCGGGAATCGTAATCCCATCCTGCCGCCGTAACACCCCCAGAATTGGGATCTGCAGTGGTTCCAGGGCAGCCTCCAGTAGTTCCAGGTGGCGATCGCTCCCCACCCGGTTCAGCACCCATCCGGCCAGGCGGAGGCGAGGATCAAAGGTCTTGTAACCATGGGCGATCGCGGCGATCGACCTGGCCATACGGCTACAGTCCAAGACCAGCAGTACGGGCAAATCCAGGAGTCGGGCAATGTGTGCCGTACTGGCCCAATCAGTCACCCCCCCCGCCCCATCAAACAGCCCCATGACTCCCTCAACCAGGGCGTAGGTTGCAGCCTGGGTATGGCAGGCAAAGCATTCTTGAACGTAGGCTTCTGAGGTCAAGACAGGGTCTAGATTGCGACAGGCTCGCCCCGTCACTGCCTGGTGAAACATGGGATCGATGTAATCTGGTCCCACCTTGAAGGACTGCACCTGGTTAGCACGACGACGCAGGGCAGCCAAGAGAGCCAGGGTGACGGTGGTTTTTCCCACCCCACTCCGCTCTCCGGCAATAACCAGCGTCATCCCTCAGCCTTTTTCCGGATAATCTGAGCGGTAACGGCCATGCTTTCTTCATAGAGCATATCCCGACCCCAGCGCTGCAGTTGCTGACTCAGCAGGGTTTCTGCTTTCTGGTCAAACAGAGGCGTCACCTGGTTAACTCGGCAGGACTGGGCATTCCCTCCCGCTTCCATGCGCATACAACCTGTGGTTTCGGAACAGAGGACCGTGCAGCAGTCTGCTTCCAGATTGGTAGAGGTAAGCCGTAATCCGACCAGATCTCCGGCGATCTCGCCCCAATCTCCCGTCGGGATGGCAGCCAGCTCCACATCCACAGTGCGGTGATCGGGTGTCGTCAGTTGAATGCGCTTGATCGCGTAATCTCCCCCCTCTTCCTGATATGAGATCGGCTGCCATTGTAGACGACTGGCCAACCAACCCAGGAACATCATGGCCTGCGCAGAATTGCCCTTTTCATAGTCGATCGTCACTCGATCGACCTCCGTCAGGGCAGCCCGCCGCTCTGGGGGATCAAAAGCTTCCGCCGTCAATTCCTGCCATGCAGCTAACCGACGCCAGTTCAGGTCCGCAACATTTACATCCGCAGCTAGCATGGACTGCAGTTTCACCAGTTCCTCTTCAGCTTCGTCTTGGAAGTGGCTGGAATCCACAATGACACAGCTACAGATTTCTGTGAGGAGCTCAAACATGTCATTGCCTGGAATAGGGGTGCCTTTCCACCAGGCAAACTTGGGTAGATCGGCAATCAGGAGCGAGTTGACGATGGAACCTACCCGCGACAGGGCGGCTTCTGTACCCTTGAGCGTAATGTACTCACAACAAATCAGGACACTCCGGCTTTGCTTCTGGATGGGGCAATAGGCCGACACCTGAGCTGACACCCCTTCATCTTCCCCGGAGATCGGACAGAGGGCAATGATGCGGCAGGGATTCTGGCTGGCGATCGCATCCGCGATCCCTGAGCCCCGAGCATCCGGGATGTAAGCAGGGCTGGCAGTATCGGCGGCAGGCGTCTCAGCATTCAGCTTGAGTGTAAATTCCTCCTGCAACCGGGCTAACAGGGTCTGGGTCGCTCTGCCATCCACAGGCAGGCCATAAGCCTCCTGGGCAGCTTTAATGGCAGCTCGCAATCGGGGACCCATGATGCCATCGATCGGTCCTGTATAAAATCCTAGGGAGGCGAGTAATTGCTGCGTCTCTTCCGGTTCATAGACCACCAAGGTAAAGGTGGCGGCCCGGGTAGCGGCAGGTGCAGACCCGTCACCGCTGATCAAACCATAACTTTGCCAGATCTTACTGAGTTCTGCTTCGATCTCACTCAGGGAAACATCCTTGGGAGCCTGCAGAGAAACAAGAGGAGCAGATTGAGTCGCCATAGGGATATAAGGGGTAGGAAGTGATGGATAGGAGCGCAACACATCGCGCCTGTCTGAATTACCGTATCTGTCCAAACATGAAGCGGAGAGACCTTAAAGCCTGCGCCAGCGGCGACCATCCCGGTTGATCAACAACTCAGCCTCTGCGGGCTCCCAGGTGCCAGCTTCATACTGGGGCACCGTGCTGGGATCAGAGGGAGCATCCCAGGCTGCCAGGGCAGGGGTCACCACTCGCCAGGCTGCTTCCACCTCATCGGCCCGGGTGAATAGGGTCTGATCTCCAATCATACAATCCAGCAACAGGCGACTGTAAGCATCCGCCGTGGCCATCCCAAAAGACTGTCCGTAACGGAAATCCATATCAACGGAACGGGTTCTTAACTGAGCTCCTGGCATCTTGACATCAAAGCGCAGGGCGATGCCTTCATTGGGCTGAATCCGCAGGGTCAAAATATTGGGACTGGCCTGCTGGGCAGCGGATTGGAAGATCAGGAAGGGAACTTCCCGGAAATGGATGGAGATCTCCGATACTTTCTTGGGTAAGCGCTTGCCCGTTCTCAGGTAAAAAGGAACCCCCTGCCAGCGCCAGTTATCCACCAGAAACTTCATTGCCACATAGGTTGGAGTCGTTGAGTTAGGATCCACCCCCGGTTCTTGCCGGTAGCCTGGAACCTGTTTCCCTTTCATCCAACCGGCGGAATACTGGCCCCGCACCGCAGAATACTCCAGGTTGTTCTCCTCGGCCAGATGGGTAGCCTGAATCACCTTGACCTTTTCGGTTCGAATGCTATCTGCATCCAGGGAGTTGGGGGGTTCCATTGCCGTCAAACAGAACAGTTGCATCAGATGGTTCTGGACCATATCCCGCAGTGCCCCGGAGGTCTCATAGTAACCAGCCCGGTCTTCTACCCCCACCGTCTCTGCCACCGTGATTTGAACATGATCAACAAATTGGCGATTCCAGATCGGTTCAAAAATGGCATTGGCAAACCGGAAAACTAGTAGATTCTGAACCGTTTCCTTGCCCAGGTAGTGATCGATCCGATAGACCTGTTCTTCTTTACAAACCTGCTGCACTAC
Organism: Leptolyngbya sp. 'hensonii'; assembly: GCF_001939115.1. Taxonomy (GTDB): domain Bacteria; phylum Cyanobacteriota; class Cyanobacteriia. Next base: position 23,365 of record NZ_MQTZ01000054.1, read on the forward strand.
CCGATTGAGAGCCTGGGCAGAACTCAAATCCCGGCCAAAGGGTTTTTCGATCACCAGCCGGGTTTTGATCGGGTCGGTCAGCATATCGGCCAACCCCAACTGTCGAATCGATTCCGGGAAAAACTTGGGCGATACAGCCAGATAAAAGACCCGATTTCCTCGCGTTCCTCGCTTTTCATCCAGTTCGCTGAGAAACTCTTTCAGCCGCTGATAGTCTTCCGGTTTGTCAATATCTCCTGGGCAATAGAACAGTCCCTGAGCGAAATCGTTCCACATTTCCTCAGGCCCAAGGCCATGTTCGGAAAACTGTTCGATGCCCTCTCGCATCTGCTCCCGGAAATAGTCGTGACTCCAGGGACGACGGGCGACACCGACGATCGTAATCTCTGGGGGAAGTTTGCGTTCTCGCTTGAACTGATAAATAGCCGGAATCAGCTTACGTTGGGTCAGATCTCCAGAAGCCCCAAAAATAACCATGATCAGGGGTTCGGGAATGCGTTCCTGTTGTAAACCAACGCGCAAAGGGTTTTCGAGCAAAGTGACCATAGGGCAGTCTCGAGGATTTACAGCAATACTAGTGAATGAATCCGTGATACCCCTCAATAGGCACTGATTTTCTTAATACCTGGGCGTGATTTTAATTCAGATCTAAACACCTCAGCCAGCCTCTTCTCTGATCCGGAAAGGAGGCTGGCTGGGATCTGAACCAATGCAGCAACTGCTTAAACGGTTGCCATCCGCTGCACTTTGCCTTCGAGGGAATTCATCAGGGATTGGAAGGGCTTGATGAATTTATCGATGCCATCCATCAACAACTCCTGCATCACCTGATCCAGATTGATATTCACATCCGGGTCACTCAGGGACTGGATCAGGCTATAGGCTGCATCAACTTCAGTGGTAATGCGATCGGCCACATCGCAATGATCGGCACAAGCTTCGATCGTGGCTGGAGGCAGGGTGTTGACAGTATCTGGCCCCACCAACTCATCCACATACATGACATCACTGTAGTTCGGATTTTTGGTCCCAGTACTGGCCCACAGCAAACGCTGCACCTTAGCCCCCTGGGTGGTCAGGGCCTGCCAGCGATCACTCTGGGTCATTTCCAGGTACTTCTGATAGGCAATTTTAGCGTTGGCGATCGCCACTTTCCCCTGAATGGCCTTCAATTTAGCAACCACCTCCGGGCTGGCAGTGCCCTGCTCCAATTGAGCATCAATTTGATCGTCAATTTTAGAATCAATCCGGCTGAGGAAAAAGCTGGCCACCGAAGCAATGTTGCTAATGTCCTGACCAGCAGCCACCCGCTTTTCCAAGCCTCGGATGTAGGCCTTCATAGTCTCAATATAGCTTTCGACCGAGAAGAGCAGGGTCACATTCACATTCATACCTTCACTGATGGCCTCTTCTACCGCAGGTAAGCCCTCCGGGGTACCCGGAATTTTGATCATCACGTTTTCCCGGCCAATCTCCTGAAAGTATCGGCGGGCTTCCCGAATGGTAGCCTCCGTATCCTGGGAAATGGTGGGTGGGACTTCAATGCTGACGTAGCCATCTAACCCGCTGGATGACTCGTAAACTGGCCAGAAGATATCGCAGGCGTTCCGGATATCTTCAAAGACTAGGGATTCATAAATATCTTGAATGGACTTTCCAGCCCGAATGCCCGCTTCGATATCGGCATCGTAGATCGCATTGCCCACGATCGCCTTCTCGAAAATGGTGGGGTTGGACGTAATTCCCCGGATATCTCGACTATCGATCAACCGTTTTAGCTCACCAGATTGGATCAGGTCACGGCTCAGGTTGTCCATCCAGATACTCTGGCCATACTGTCTGATTTCAGCGATCGGGGTACTGGTCATGGGTGTTGGTGCTCCTCTGTAAACAATGCCATCAACTTTGTTGTGCTGCGATCAGGCGTCGCTCTTCCTCTAGCCGTTCTTGCTCACCAATAAAGGATTCCACCAGCTCAACGTCTTCCTTGCTACCGATCACCAGTGGAGTCCGCATATGAAGTTCGGTAGGAACCACATCCAGCAGATTGTGGGTTCCAGTGCTGGCTTTGCCCCCAGCCTGCTCAATTAAGAAAGCCAGTGGGGCCGTTTCATAAATCAGCCGTAACTTGCCTTCTGGCTTACGCACGCTCCCAGGATAGAGAAAGACGCCACCCTGCATCAGAATGCGGTGAACATCTCCAACCAGAGCCCCACTGTAGCGAGCCGTATAGCCTTCATGGCGATGGACGTAGCGAATATAGTCGCGAATGGATTCTTTACATTGCCAGAAGTTCCCTTCGTTGATGCTGTAAATCGGACCATGATCGGGCATCCGAATGTTTTCACTGGAGAGGATAAATTCTCCCAAACTGGGATCTAAGGTAAACGCATGCACCCCCTTACCAATGGAATACACCAGAACGGTACTGGGACCATAGAGGACATAACCTGCCGCAATCTGTTTCCGCCCACTTTGGAGCAGATCAGAGGCATCCCCGTTGTCTACACCTTCCTGCTGCCGAATCGCAAAAATAGACCCCACATTCAAGTTAATGTCTACGTTTGAGGAACCGTCGATCGGGTCATAGAGCAGGGTATAGCGACCGATCGGACAATTTTCTGGAATATAGTAGGGCTTTTCCATCTCCTCAGAGGCCAGTCGGCACACCAGGCCACTCTGTTTGAAGACCGCAATGAACACATCATTGGCGTAAACATCCATTTTCTTGACTGATTCCCCCTGGATGTTCATATCTCCCGTAAAGCCCAGGGCATTTTCCACCAGTCCAGCCCGACTCAGACGTCGGGCGATTAACTTGGCCGCCAAACCAATCCGATTCATCAAAGCACTCAAGTCTTGAGCCTCTGGTGAGAAGCTCTGGAGTTGCTGGAATACATGTCGAGACAGGGTTGTGCAGTCCCGATCTAGAGTATGTTCCTCTACCAGAGGTTGCTGATCGTCAACCATCGCCTTATCCTCCCTGTTGTTGAGCCTTGGAGGTCCGAGGCAACCGCCTCAATCAACTCAAAGACCCCAGACACTTCCTATCTTAAGAAGGCATTTTCCAGAGGGTATCCAACCTTTAGGAGAACTTCAGAAGTCCTGCCAAAAGTTCAGTTTGCCGATGGCTTTCATCTGCAAAAATCCTTCGCAAAAATTCTTCCAGATGGGACTTCAGGAGACACGGATAACCGTTGTCTCCTCCGATCAGGCTTTGGCTTAGATTCTGAATCCAATCCCTTAATCAAAATATCGATCGGGATGCAAAGCTGGAGGAGTACCCAACACAGGGCAGGGGAAATCAGCCCCCAGTTCCCGCACGATCCGGTGCTCAGGTGCATCACAGCCCAACCAGAGTAGGGTCGCATCCTCCATTTGCACAACCTGCTTCAACTCCTGAGCCACACGCCCAAAGCGCAGATGGGTTTTCAAAGAGCCTCGCCACTCATTGGCCAGACAGCGGGCCTGCCAGAGAATCCGATCGGCCTGTTCAAACTGATCGGACTCCAGCAAGTTGGCATGGAGGGAAGGTTCACGATGTTGAAACTGTAGATTCACGGACTCCAGCGTTTCGGGATCCTGAACAGAGGTTGACGTCTTTTGACTGCTCACCCTACTAAATTGGGGCTGCGCATAGCCCGTAGTTGCAGATTCAGAGCAGTACAGCGGTATTCGGCGATCAAATAAAGGAGCTCTGACATCCCCAAACTCAAATCGATTGCTGGTTAAGGGGCTTCTGGTACAGTCAGCCGCATCAATCACATAGACAACCTGAACAGTGACCTGACGGCGAGTAGCCAGCCTTGTTTGATGGGCAATCCATAGGGTTAGGTCCAGGGCTGTCTGGCTTTTAGGAGAACTATTATAGCCGACTACTAGATTGATATCCTGTGTCGTCACACCAGCAGTCAATCGCTGCTTCGAGGACAGGACAATTTGATCAATCAGGCCAGTAGAACCCAGAGCACCTTGCAGGCGCACGAGCATAGACATAATGTTCACGGTTGAAACCTCTCTAGAAACCTGGCTGGTTGGCATAATTGAGAGGTGGGTCAGAATGCAGCTCAATCTCTGGTCAGACAACTCTGATGAAAAGTCTGGTCTATAAGATGAGCCTACGTTCTTTTCGGAGACCCACAAGAACCGTTGCTTCGTAAAAGCTTGAGTCTTGAGTTCTCCTCCCAATGCCGACGGAGTTAGCTGACGGGCTGAGACTGGAAGGTGTCTCTCTCGCCAATCCAGCGAGATTAGCCCCAATAATTTGGTTCCTCCGCTTCAAGTCACAAAAGGCCGAATGGCCAAGCGGCTTAAATTAGGCTACCCACACACTTTTAGATACTTTATGATAGTCAATTTTGAGCTTGTTGGTTGTGATAGCCCCGGGGATTGCCTTGCTGATGAATTTGTTGCTGATGAATTTGTTGCTGATGAATTTGTTGATCTACTGTCGATCTGGTCTGTACTCCTATCAGGCCGATATTTTTATCAAATCACCATCTGGATATTCAAACAGTGATTCTGGCTACTTGCTGCCCTATTGCCTTGAAATCCTGCTGCTCTTTGCCCCAACTTACGATCGGGTCACCGGGGGATCCCCGTTGAAGCTATGGCAGGAACATCAGTCACCCTCACACCAAAACATTGGACCTGCAACATTGGACCTGCAACATTGAACCTGCAACATTGGACCTGCCAGCCACTCCTGAAACAAAAAGATTAATCTAGTACTAGTTTCAGCACCACGCTAATCTAGTACTAAGATACCAGAACCGATCACCAAAACGTTCGCATTCCCTTCATCAAACCCAATCAAACTTGGCTCTCCCCTATAAAAATCTTGACTCAAGGCAATAAATGCGGCAGAAATTCATAGGGTATGGGTTTATCTGAGCTTTCCAGCTCATAAAACCCAGGGAGTAAATCTGATTTTTCACCCCATGCGGCAGTCCTAAGGCAGTATAGCTTAACATTTGATTAAAGCGCTACTGTTTAGGGATCAGCTCACAGAACAGTTTACAATAAGCCACCTGAATTAAAGATCGGGCAAAGTTAAACAAGGCTCCTTTTGTTTCACCTAAAATGCCTTGCTTGCAGCAGGTAGCCTTACAATCAAGTTGGATTATGAAGACTTCTGTGGTTCAACGTTCGGTTGCCCTGAGTCGCAACCTTTGGGAGTTTTAGTTCGTGAGTGTTTCTCCCGCCTCTCCACAACTCAAATTAAAGGATCTCTTTCCTTTTGAGCTAGATGATTTTCAGCAACAGGCTGTCGCTGCTCTTAATGCGGGTCACTCAGTTGTTGTTTGTGCCCCCACAGGTTCGGGCAAAACTCTGGTGGGAGAGTATGCCATCCACCGTGCCCTGGCCTGTGGGAAACGGGTCTTCTATACAACTCCGTTGAAAGCTTTATCCAATCAGAAACTCCGAGACTTTCGAGAGTTGTTTGGGATGGATCAGGTAGGTTTACTGACTGGCGACATCTCCATCAATCGAGATGCCCCGATTCTGGTGATGACGACCGAGATCTTCCGGAATATGCTGTACGGGACCCGCATCGGAGAAGTAGGGACTTCCCTGGTTGGGGTAGAGACGGTGGTGCTGGACGAGTGCCATTACATGAACGATCGTCAACGGGGCACGGTCTGGGAAGAATCGATTATTTACTGCCCAACAGAAATTCAACTGGTCGCACTGTCAGCCACGATCGCCAACAGTGAACAGCTAACCGACTGGATCAGCCAGGTCCATGGGCCCACCGATCTAATTTATTCAGACTTTCGACCTGTGCCGCTCCGGTTTTACTTTGGCAATCCCAAGGGGCTGTTCCCCTTGTTGAATGACAATCAAACCAAGATCAATCCCAAGCTCAAGTCGAAAGGCCCTCCCAGACGCCAGGATAGCCCGCTCCAGGCTTTTGTCCTCAGCCAACTGCAGCAACGGGACATGCTGCCAGCGATTTACTTTATTTTCAGTCGGCGGGGCTGTGATCAGGCCGTGGCAAGTCTATCAGGAATTTCCCTGCTGAATGAAGCGGAGACAAGACATCTCAAGCAAGAAATTGATACCTTTCTGCTTCACTACCCAGAAGTAGCTCGATCGGGCCTGCTCGATGCCCTGTATCGGGGGATTGCCTCCCACCATGCGGGCTTGTTGCCAGCCTGGAAGCGTCTGGTGGAAGAGCTGTTTCAGCAAGGGTTGATTAAGGTCGTGTTTGCCACTGAGACCCTGGCCGCAGGCATTAATATGCCTGCCCGCACAACCGTCGTCTCCAGCCTGTCTAAGCGGACTGATCGGGGGCATCGCTTGCTGAACCCCTCCGAGTTTCTCCAGATGGCCGGTCGAGCGGGGCGGCGGGGTATGGATCAATTGGGTCATGTGGTCACCCTGCAATCCCCTTTTGAAGGCTCGAAGGAGGCTGCTTATCTGGCCACTTCCAGCCCTGACCCCCTGGTGAGCCAGTTCGCGCCCAGTTACGGCATGGTCTTAAATCTGCTCCAGACCCATACCCTGGAAGAAGCTCGAGAACTGGTTGAGCGCAGCTTTGGCCAATATCTCTCCACCCTTTACTTGAAACCCCAGCAGCAGGCGATCGCAGACTTACAAGCAGAACTGGCACAACAGGAAGTCCTGCTGGGAGAGGCTGAGCCGAAATTGCTGGGGAATTATGAAAAGCTGCAAGAGCGGCTGAAGGAAGAGCGGCGTCTGCTGAAAACACTGCAGCAACAGGCGATGGGGGTGAGGGCCAGTGACATGGCGATCGCCCTGGCCTTTGCAGTGGCCGGTACGATTCTCAGCCTGAAAGGGGAGCATGTCCCAACGGCAGAGCCCCTTCCGGCAGTACTGGTGGCCAAAATTGCCGGTTCCGGGCAATTTCCCTATCTCATCTGTATCAGTCAGGAGAATCGCTGGCACGTGGTAACGGTAGGGGATGTCGTAGGCTTACACGGGGAGTTTCCCCGGATTGCAGCGGTAGACCATCTACCTGGGCCACCGGCTGAGATGCCGCTGAAACCAGGCCAGCAGCGGAGTGGCTCAGAATTAACGGCTGCGATCGCTCGTCAGATTCCGGCTATTCCTTCTCCCCTGGAAGATCCAGAGATTGTGGCCCAACTCCAGGTCGTTAACGCGGTGCAAGCCCAACTGGAAAACCATCCTGCCCGAAAATGGGGAGATCCAGTGACTTTGGTGAAGCGGCAACGCCGAATCACAGTCCTGAAGCAGGAAATTGAACAACGTCAGGCCAAATTGGGTAAAGAATCCCATCGCCACTGGGAAGAATTTCTGAACCTGATTGAGGTGCTCAAGGTTTTTGACTGCCTGGAGGAGATCACTGATGATCATACTGCTGCCCCTGAGGCAGTCGTTGATCGTCAAGACTCGATCGATCGGGGCGTTGCTCAAGGTCTTCGTCCCACTCCCCTGGGTCAATCAGCTGCGACGATTCGGGGCGATAACGAACTCTGGCTGGGGTTAGCCCTGACTTTTGGCAGCTTTGAACGTCTGGAGCCCCATCATCTAGCGGGGGCCTGTGCAGCACTGGTGACGGAATCTTCGCGTCCAGATACCTGGACCCGCTATGAACTCTCTGGGGCAGTAGAAGAAGCCCTGGAGGGGCTCTGGGAAACCCGTCGCCGCCTGATCAAGGTTCAGCATCACTATGGTGTGGATATCATGGTCCTGCCTGCTAAATGGCAGGACCAGCAACTGGCCGCCCTGGTAGAACAATGGGCTGCAGGAGTGGAGTGGAGCGAGTTGTGTAGCAACACGAGTCTGGACGAAGGAGATGTGGTCCGGATCTTGCGTCGCACCCTAGATCTGCTTTCCCAAATTCCTCACGTCCCCCATCTTTCTAAATACCTGCAACGAAATGCCATTCGGGCAATGGAATTGATCGATCGCTTCCCAGTGAATGAAATTGCAGAGTAGAGGACAGGATCACCGAAGCATCTCCTCCCCTCCTGATAGTCCCTGGCTTGGGATATCCCTTCTATCGCCGGATTAGCGCCTCATACTTGATATCGCTAGCATCAATACAGGCTTTCATCGCATTGGTGGCTGTCAGGTCAATTTTTGCGCTCAGGCCCACCACACATTCGGAGTAACGAGCCGGTAAAAGACTGCGCCGACAGTTGTCCAACACTTCAGCAATCTCGGGATTTTTTGCCTTCTGATTAATATCAACCACGCAGGTTGCCAGTTCCAGGGGACGCCGAACGCGCAGACAATTGACCAGAGCATCAGGAGCCTGGGCCATAGTTGCCTTTTTGATTTGGACGGCGCAGCTTGAAACATCCTGAGGTTTAAGGGCTTTAGAACAGGCAAAGGCACTGTCCCCCGGCGCTATGGTAATTCCCAATAAATCTGTGGCACAGACCTGGTAATCATTGGCTAGGGCAACCGAGGGGAATGTGATGGGGGTTGAGATCGCCACCAATCCGGCAATCCCCATTGGGAGGGTAAGTAACCGCTGCCACCGCACAACGCTGGAATGACTGACCATTTTTGCCATAGGAAAGACTTTGGAGAAAGCGATAGGATGCATAGCTGCTTATCAGGTTCGGAAGAACTGCAAAAATTGTGCCACATTTCCACAAACTCTGTCTTCCGGCAAAGGGTCAATCCGTTCCTTAGCAGGTAAGGCACAAGGGTAGTAGGGCCAATTCCCTCACCCCAGTTCAATATCATTTGCCATAGAACAAATATACTGTCAATATAGGGCAGGTCTATAGCCCCATTTCGACCCGTTTTCTCTCTATGCTTGACCTTACTCAAATTGCCCAGCAAATGCAGGGCATCAGCCAGCATCTCACCCAGGAAGCGACCGCAACCCGACAACGCCTGGAGCTAGCCCAGCGCTTGTTGGCCCAGGTCGGTGAGCAACAGGCGCATCTGGTACAAATGCAAGAAACCTGGCGCGATCGTCTCGGCTTCTCTGCGGCCATCCCGATCGAACCTCTGGCAACTCGCATTGATCTCGATGCAGCGCCTGCCTGCCACACCGTAATCGCGACAGATGGATCCCAGATTGCCCCCAGTCATCATGAAATTGCCTATTGTTATCTGATTAATGTTGGCCGGGTGGTGCTGCACTATGGGCAGAATCGGTATCCCCTCATGGATAGTCGGCCTGAGGTGTTTTATCGCCCAGAAGACCTTTATACCTGTCGGCAGTGGGGCCTGCGAACGGAAGAATGGATGGGCTACCAGCGCACGGTGTCGGAGGCCGTTGCCCTGGCAGAGCTGGCCTCTTCCGCCTCTCCCCCCTCCCCAACCCTGGCCATGGTCGATGGCTCCCTGATTTACTGGTTTCTGGAATCCATCCCAGCAGAGGCGCGCGATCGTATTCTGCTCCCCATCCTGCAGGCCTGGGAGCAGTTGCAACAGGCCAACGTGCCGCTGGTGGGCTATCTGAGCGCGTCGCGCAGTGGGGAAAGTCTGAACTTTCTGCGGCTCAAGGCTTGTCCTTATGGGGAACCGGACTGTGCCACCCATTGTCCCGGTCAGACCGATCGGGCTCCCTGCCAGGTGCTGGACCCACTCAAAGACACAGCCTTTTGGGCGACGTTGCTGAAGCCCGGTCAGCGCAGTCCGATCTGGAGTAGTGCAGCTCGGATTCTGGACCTGTACGGGCCACATCGGGTGTACTTCTGCTACGTCCATGTGGGCCATGAAATTGCCCGCATCGAATTTCCAGCCTGGGTTGCTGCAGAGGCGACTCTCTTGCAGACGGCCCTCAGTTTGGCTTTAACGCAGGTGCAAAAGGGGTATGGTTATCCGGTGACTCTGGCTGAAGCCCATAACCAGGCTGTCGTGCGGGGCGGCGATCGGGCCCGTTTTTTTGCGCTCCTGGAACAACAAATGATTCGGACTGGCCTGAGAAATATTGGCCCTTCCTACAAAGAAACTCGGAAGCGAGGCAGTATTGCTTGAACAAAAAAGTCGGCTTGTTGAGGAGCCGACTTGAATCAGTAACCACGTTGTCTTTCAATTGGAGGAAGCCAGACTGCGCGTTCCCATACTTGCAGCGGGCACAAGGTTATCATTCCCTTCTCCAGAAAAGATTGTAACAAGAAAGACAATCGTTTTTTTTATAAAAATTTACACCTTAGTACGATCTTTAAAGATTGATAACCTGATATCGATTCTAAAAATAATGACTAGAAATCTGAAGGCCAGGGAATTTAGCCCTCCCTTTCACATCACAATGATGCAAGTCACGATGATGCAAGCTGATTTGATATGACTTGAGGGGTGTGTGAAAAGTGAACTGCGACCCTCTTTTCACACACCCGCTGACAGCGCCACGCTGTACAATACAAAGTCCTTAGAAAAAGGCAGGTTGATGGCGAATCAGGTTGAGGAATTCTTCCCGGGTTCGGGAATCGGCTTGGAAAGCACCCAGCATAGCGCTGGTTACAGTCCAGGACCCTGGCTTTTGCACCCCTCGCATGACCATACACATGTGGGTAGCCTCCATTACCACCGCAACCCCCTGAGGCTCCAGAATGGTCTGGACCGCCTCAGCAATCTGGCGGGTCAGCCGCTCCTGAACCTGTAAGCGCCGGGAATACATTTCCACAATCCGAGCTAGCTTACTCAGGCCCACCACCTTTTGGTTGGGGATATAAGCCACATGAGCTTTACCCATAAAAGGCAGCATGTGGTGTTCGCAAAGGCTAAACACATTGATATCTCTCACCAGAACCATTTCATTATGGCCTTCATCAAAAATGGCTCCATTGACCAGTTCATCCAGAGATTGGTTGTACCCACTGGTCAGGAATCGCATAGCCTCAGCGACTCGCTTGGGTGTCTTCAACAACCCTTCCCGATCGGGGTCTTCACCAACTCCCAACAACATGGTCCGAACCGATGCCATCATCTCTTCATCGGAGACATCAGAAGGAGGGTGAATCTTGGGTTCCTGAACCCCATTAAGGGTATTGCGATCGGGCCGGACCTGGGGAATGGCCACGCTCTTAGTCAGTTTATTGCTGGAGGAGCCGTTCGAAGGACTGGATGAACCATTCGAGCCGTTATAAGCGATAGTCATAAGATGTGTGCGTTAGGTTGAAGTTTCTGTCAATGCAAGTCAACAGGGACACGGTTAAACTAAAATGTGCCGCTATTCGGCATGAGAATCAGCTCATCAACGACAGCCTGTTCAGGCATGAGAGCTACATGTAAAATCGATTGGGCAACAATTTCTGGCGTCAACATTAAAGAGCGATCGAAATCTGCCTGCACAGTAGCGGTATCCCAGATGGGGGTATTCACTGAACCAGGACTGATGGTTACAACCCGAATCCCAAAGCTCCGTTCCTCAGCAGCCAGGGTTTTAGAAAGCGCTAACAGGCCAAACTTACTGACGCAATAAGCTCCCCACTGGGGAAAAACCTGATGGGCGGCAATCGATGCCACATTGATAATGGTTCCCCGGCGATGAGCTCGCATCTGGGGCAGAATTCCCTGGATACACTGGAAAACACTGGTCAAATTCAGGTCAATAACCCGCTGCCAGTCTGCCAGGGGCGTATCCGCCAAGGCACCGGTATAACCCATGCCAGCATTGTTCACCAGAATCTCGATCGGTCCAAAATCGTCAGCGATCTTGCTGATCTGCTCAGAGACATGAGCGAGTACTGCTAGATCAAGGGAATAAGCTTTAGCCTGTACACCCACCTGAGTTGCCTCGGCGGCTACAGCCTCCAGCCTGGACTGAGAACGACCAACCAAAACCAGGTTAATTCCAGCTTGGGCAAATGCAAGAGCCGTAGCCCTGCCGATTCCGCTGCTTGCTCCCGTAATTAGAGCAAGACGTTCAGTCTGGGGAGTCATGAAAGTGAATTAACCTCTCAGCCAGAGGGCGGGAAAAAATTAAGAGGATTGTAAAAATATGTAACGTATTAATTATATCACTTGGAGAAACTCAAATGTCCAGGTATGGTTGAGGATTACTCTTGCGAACTATCTGGCCAGACTGACAGGTTGATTGGTTTCGATAAACAGGCCAATTTTGCGAAATTTCTGATAGCGCTGTTCCCTCAGCTCCTGTTTGCTTAAAACGGTGAGTTCTGCCAGATTTTGCAGCAATGCTTCCTTCAAGATAGCAGTTGCCTGAAGCGGATTCCCATGGGCTCCTCCGATCGGTTCTGGCAGAATACGATCCAGAATCCCCAATTGCTTCAGGTCTATCGCTGTGATTTTTAAGGCTTCTGCCGCCTGAGGCGCTCTGGCTGCGTCTTTCCAGAGGATAGAAGCACAGGCTTCAGGACTGGCCACAGTGTAAACAGAGTGTTCAAACATCAGCAAGCGATCGCCCACACCAATTCCCAGGGCTCCACCGGACCCGCCCTCGCCAATGACTGTACAGATAATTGGCACATCCAGGCGAAACATTTCCCGCAGGTTAAAGGCGATCGCTTCGCCCTGGCCCAACTGTTCAGCTTCCAGACCAGCCCAGGCGCCGGGTGTATCAATGAAGGTAAAAATGGGCATGTGAAAGCGATGGGCATGCTCCATCAACCGCATGGCCTTGCGGTAGCCTCCCGGCGAGGCCATGCCGAAGCGTCGTGTCACATTATCTTTCGTATCTCGACCTTTCTGATGGCCCAGCATAACCACGGGCTGACCAGCCAGACGGGCCACCCCCCCCACCAAAGCCGGATCATCTGCTCCCCCACGATCGCCATGCAGTTCCATCCACTCATCCGTGATGGCCTGAATATAATCCAGCGTGCTAGGCCGACGGGGATGCCGGGCCACCTGCAATCGCTGGGCAGGGGTCAGACTCCCAAAAATCTCCTGACGGAGCTGCATGGCTCTGGCCTCAAGCTGGCGAATCTGGTCAGAGACATCAACATCGTTTTCTTCAGCCAGTTCCCGAATTTGAGCGATCCGGTTTTCCAGCTCCGCCAAGGGCTTTTCAAAGTCAAGCAGGATGGGCTTACGTTCGGTGGTTGCCATTTCAGAAACTTTTGAATTTTGAATGTTGTAGGGCGTTGTCCTTATCTCCAGGACATTTTGAATTTTGAATCAGGGACGGATTCAAAATTCAAAATTCATGACGCAAAAGCCTCAGACTAGTAAAGGTCTGAAGCCATGTTTTACAGAAACCTGCCCAATTTGGTCCATTTTTTCCACAGTAATCTGGTTCCGCCCCCAGGAGAAGTTGGTGTACCACTTCTCAAACTCCAGCAACATGGATTCGGCAAAGCAAGCAAAAAGCTGACGAGCCGGTACCTCCATATTAACGATTTGCATGATCCGCCACTCAATATCCAGGGAGTGCTCAACAATGCCACCATTGAGAACCACAACACCAGGATGTTGAATTTTCATGCCCAGATTCTTGGGATAGCCCCCATCAATTAAAAGACAGGGCTGCTTCAGCGTTGTGGGGTCAATTTCAATACCTCTGGGCATACTGGCAACCCAGATCACAATATCGGCCTGGGGCAGGGCTTCTTCCAGGGCTAGAATTTTGCCCCGGCCCAGTTCATCCTGAAGATTTTGCAGCCGCTCCTGATTCCGGGCAATCAACAACAGTTCAGCCACATCCGTACGAGTATCCAACCAACGACAGATAGCACTCCCGATATCCCCGGTTGCTCCACAAACTGCCACTGTGGCTTTCGAGAGTTCAATCCCCAGAAGGGGCGCGGCCTGCTCCAACTGGCGACAGATGACATAGGCGGTATGGGTATTACCCGTTGTGAACCGCTCAAATTCCAGCATGACATTCCGGACCTGCCGAATTTGCTGGAGGTTGAAGTTTTCGAAGATGATGGAGGAAAAGCCACCCAGAGCCGTGATATTAATTCCATGCTTCTGAGCATGGGCCATGGCATTGATAATTTTACGAGTTGACGCCTTGATTCTCCGAGTTGCCAGCATTTCTGGCAAAAAACAAGACTCAACATATCGGCCCTCGATCGTTTGACCGGTGACACTGGTAACTTTGATGGTATCAACGATTTGGGGAGGGGCACTGCACCAGAAGTCCAGGCCCTGATCTGCATATTCCGGATAGCCCAGTTCTCTGGCAACAGACTGAGCATGTTGCAAACTGGTGAGATGACCAATTAAACCAAACATGAAGCTAGGTACGTTTGTAGGTTAAAACCAAAAGGCAACGAAAATCACTAAGCAGCGGCCAGACCGTGAGCTGACATTCTCATAATATCCCGGTTCGTAAAGCCAATATTACTCAATGCTTCGCCGTACTGGATCATAAAGTCTTCAACCAGGGCTTCTTTGTCCATCCCCAGGATAGACGCATCCGCTTCCACCTGATTCAACATCCGCCAAACCAGGGGAAGATTTTGACGATTGGCTTCTTCCAGTTCCGCTTTAGACACCTCGAAGTTTGCCTTCAACCATTCCTCACCAAAGTTCAGATGGCTATATTCATCCTTGACCACACCCTCCGTAATCTTACGGGCAAAGTCATCTGCGACAGGAATGTAAATGTTGTAGGCGGCAATCGCAAAACACTCAATAATCAGGGCCTGAATGAGTAGACAGGTGACAATCTTGTTTTCATCTGCAGCTTGCTGAAAGTTCTGATGCAGGTCAGCAAAGAATTGGCGCGCAAAGTCCAGATCAGGGGTAACCTTCAGATTCCGACCACAAGCCTCAAACCCTTTTTTGTGCCGGATCTCCATCTTAGACAGGCCAATCAACTGGTCTTTGGAATCCGGCAGCAGCTCTGCCAATTTGATGTAATTCTCGTTTGCTTCCTGTTCGCCCTCAATCACGATCGCATTAATACGACTGTAGGCATCTTTGTAACTGTCACTCTGGAAGTCAATTTCCGAAACGGCCTCAAGCTGCTGCATAGGTCTCCTACTGAATTGAGTGTCTTGTTTAGGTGGACGTGAACCAGGATGAAAACAGGAATGACTTATTCCTGAAAGAAAAGAAAAGTTAGAGTCGTTATAGAGAGCTTAATATTTCATAATCTAAAGATACTCTACCTGGTTTCAAGTAACGAATTTACTAAAAAACCCATAGATTCTACAACGATCGTGCTATTTAAGTTCGCTATACCCGTCATCAAGAACCTGGAGCCGAATTTCACGGGCTGTCTCCAGGTTACCGAACCGAACCTGAATCGTGTCCCCTGAGAGGGGGCCTAAAGCCTCCAGGAGCGATCGTAGATGGGGAGTGCTGGCTCCACTATCCAGATAGAGGCGATCGGCCAGAGCAATCAGACGCTTCCACAGGGTATAGAGGCGAGTGGTGGTCTGCTCCAGTTGGGAGGCATGGTTGACCAAATCCGCGACCCCATTCAGGCAACCCAGTCGCAGGGCTTCTTCCAAGGCCGCCTCCAGATTCAGGCCAGCTTGGTCAAGGGTCTGAACCTGGACAGCAGCGGCCAGATAGCGGGCCAGGTAGCGGGCTTCAGCAGTGACCTGTTTTAGATTATCGACAGACGGGTCAGCCGCAACGGCTCGCCGCAGTTCTACCTGATGGGGTTCCGGTAATTTCTCCATCTCCCGGACGAAAGGGGCCACATAGCGCGTTGGAATGACATTGGTGGCCGCTTTCTCTCGAATTTCTTCGGGGAGCAGGTCAGAGGCCAGGGCCGTCCACTCATCGGCCAACTGTCGCACTTCTCTTCGAGTAATCCGTCGTGGGCTGGCAGAGTCCTCCTGTTCCTGGGCTAGGTCACAGATCATCTGCTGGACTTCAGGGGGAGCCTGGGCTGTCTCCACGAAGGCCCGCTTGCTGAAGCGATTAATGGCACTGGATTCCAGAAATCCATTCTCCAGCAACGTATCCGCACTGTTGGCCAGCTCAATCCAGGAATAAGCCTGACTTTTGGTAATTTCCCGATCGCGCAACCAGTTCAAAAAACCGGTGCCCCGTCCCTCTCCCTGTTGCTTTTCCCGATCGCGCACAGCCCGCAAAATCCGTCCTCGCCAGATATCCGTTTGCAGATCAAAGCGATCGCAGACCTGCCAGGCTGTTTCCACCTGCTGTTGAAATTCGGGCTCCGAAATCCGGTCATCCTCTGGATCGGGCAGGCTGACACTCAGGTCTACCTCTTCCCCATCTGCCGCAGCAGCAATATCCGAAAAAAACTCTGGTGCCTGAAGCATCAAAAACCTTTTACAGTGGTAGCGGATACCGATTTGAATCCTGTTCTCACCGCATCCTTCCCCTGCAGACGTTGCAGGCAGGGCCGCGTAGGCAGCAAACGATGAAGCCTGATTTTGAATCGGTATGGATTATCATGCCATGCTTTTCCCTATCTCTGCAGGACCCATGTCAACCCGTCCCCATGTCGCGATCGTCCATGACTGTTTGTGTGAGTACGGCGATGCAGAGCAGGTTTTGGAAGCATTGCACCGACTCTATCCGGAGGCCCCTGTCTATACTGCTTTTGTGGATAAACGAAGCCTGGGAACGGCAGCAGACCGGTTTGCCGATTGGGATCTCCGACCCCTCACCGGCAGCAAAAGTTTGCTGGCCCTGGTCCGCTATCGGTCTGTCTATAAAGCCTGCCTGCCCTACCTCTGGGAACGATTGGATTTATCTGCCTTCGATCTGGTGATTTCTTCTTCTGGGAACTTCCTCGGGAAATCGGTCCTGACTCGCACGGAAACCCTCCACATCAGCTATTGCCACACCCCGCCCCGGTATCTCTGGGAAGCCTCCCAACACCATCTGGCCCATCCGGCCCAACATTGGTGCCGCCACGGGTTACAGACCGCTTTACGCCAGTACGACTTTTATGCCGCCCAGCGGGTGGATCGGTTTGTCACAAATTCCCAGGCGGTGGCCCGTCGGATTGGCAAGTACTACCGCCGCACCGCCGAAGTCATTCCACCGCCCGTGGCGATTCGGGGTCGGGGAGAGGCGGGCGATCGCTACTATCTGTACATGGGGCCTTTAGTTCCGGAACAGCGGGTAGACCTGGCCATCCTGGCCTGCAACCAGCTCAACCTCCCCCTCTGGGTGATTGGCGAGGGGCGTGAGGCTGATCGGCTGCGGGCGATCGCAGGACCAACCATTCAGATTCTGTCTCCCCAAGCCATCCAAGATCGGGTCGAAGTCTATGCCAATGCCAAGGCATTTCTCTACCCCTGCCCCGACGCAGACTTTGGCATTGCCCCTGTCGAAGCGATGGGGCATGGGATACCGGTGATTGCCTGTGGCCGCTGTGGTATGCGAGAAGTAGTGCTGGACTTCCGCACCGGTCTGTTGTTTCAACAGCCCACTGTAGAATCCTTGTGCCAAAAAATTGAAGCATTTGAGCGTCTTCGTTTCTCCGCCCTAGCCTGCATTGAACGGGCGGAAGAATTTGCCGATACCGGGTTCATCTCTAAGCT
Organism: Leptolyngbya sp. 'hensonii'; assembly: GCF_001939115.1. Classification (GTDB taxonomy): domain Bacteria; phylum Cyanobacteriota; class Cyanobacteriia. The sequence goes on from NZ_MQTZ01000054.1 coordinate 40,704, forward strand.
GGAATGGTTTATCGCCCAGGCTCTAGATGACCATCGGGTGAAATGGACTCACCCCACCGGAGATGTTTAAATCGGAGTGTTAGGGTAGAGGAGGGAATGATGTTCACCCTAAAACTACCTCCTGATCCTTATGGCATTACACGCTGAATTACACCGTCATTTAGGGGGATCGGTTGTTCCCCGCATTCTCTGGAGATACTTCCATCGGAATGATACCATTCTGGCGGAACGGTTTCCCAACTATCCTGACTTTGAATCCTTTTACACCCGATCGCGCAACACCTTAGACGAATACCTGGAGTTACATACTCTGGTTGAGCGGGTGCAAACAGCAGGGGCACTCCCCTACTTCATTTATCGGTTAATTCGAGGGGCCTGTGTGTTTGAGAACCTGGCCTACCTGGAACTCCGCTATACCCCCTATCTCCGGACCCCCGAACACCTGGACCAATCAGAGCGGATTGATCGGATGGTCCAAATCGTGAATGTGGTGGGCAAAGCCAGTCAGTCCCATGAGTATCCGATCGTCACCAGCCAGATCCTGTGTATGCATTCCCGGCTCCCCTACGAGGTCAACCGGGCGATCGTTGATCTGGCCGCCCAATCCCGCCAATATGTCTGTGCTGTCGATCTGGCAGGTGGAGATGCCCACTATGCGGAGCGATTGGACGAATTTGTCGAGCTGTATGCCTACGCCCGATCGCTGGGCCTGAATACCACTGGCCACCTCTATGAAACGAAGGAAGGGTGCTATCCCGAGCTCTTACCCCATCTGATGCGAATTGGTCATGGCATCCAGATTCCGTTGCAATACCCAGAGCTACTCCCACAATTGGCGCGCCAGGGGCAATGCCTGGAAGTCTGCCCAACCACCTATATCAAAACGGGCACTTTGGAGGATATTCGCCAACTCAAGATCGTCTTCGATCGCTGTTTTGAGGCCGGGGTGGATGTGGCCATTTGCACCGACAATGCAGGGCTCCACAATGTCCGTCTTCCATTCGAATATGAGAACCTGCTGACCTACGACATCATCGACTTTAAGCAGCTCCAGAGCTGCCAGGATGCGGCTTTTCGCCATGCTTTTGCCTGGCCCTACAGCCAACGTCCGGCCTCATTGCTGGCTGGCTTGCTGAAGTCCGAGGAGGTCGAGCATCCTGAAAATGAACCCTTGAGGGCAGCTAGTTCCAGAGCTTAAGGTCACAAGACCTATGACTTCAGGGGGAGGCGCTTTCCCCCTGATTTTGCCCACTCTCTTGAGGGCTTTGCTATCATAGTTCAGTTAGAGCAAGCGGATGTGGCGGAATTGGCAGACGCGCCAGATTTAGGTTCTGGTTCCTCACGGAGTGAAGGTTCAAGTCCTTTCATCCGCATTACTGACATAGCCCAATAGGAGCATGCTTGAGCCATCAGAATGCCCTAGGATCACGGTGAAAAAAGTTACATGGAATGAATTTACAGTTCATCCCAGTCCCCCTTAAGATTTTCTTGGCTGGATTGAATGTGTTCCTGATGAACAGTTTGCGGTTTGCAGTAGCTATCCAGGAGGAGCAGCGATGAATTCTCGTGCGATCGTCAGGGGCTTTTTTGCCTTGGGCATGGCCCTGCTTCTATTCGTGACCGGTTGTGCTGAGCAGGCTCCCAGTCGCTGGGACCAGGCACAGCAACAGAGTACTCAACAGAAAAGTGGTCAGGCCGTCAGCAAGAAAGCAGAAGCAGGTGGCAGCTTCAACAAGTTTTTCCCAAAACCCAGCGAAGGGTTTGAGCGGGTCTACACCCAGGAAAAGAAAGGCTTTGCCGAAGCAAAGTTGAAGAAAGGAGGAAAGGATGTGGCAATGTTATCCATCTCGGATACCATCAGCGTCCCCGCTTCCGCTGAGAAGTATAAGCAGAGCACCCGCACCATTTCCGGGTATCCCGCTGTGGATCAAGGGCAGACCGCGACTGGTGTGCTGGTGGCTGAGCGGTATCAGGTGAAGGTCTTATCCCGAGATCCCTCTTTTACCAAGAGCGATCGGGAAACCTGGATCTCGAAGTTTGATTTGAATGGGTTATCGCGGCTCAAGTAAGTATCACTGCAATCACCTGAGGAACTTCAAATGAGTAAATCTATTTTCGAACTGGTGGATGAACTGCCAACCAGTGGCCTAACTGTGTTTGCCCTGCAATCCCTGGACTTTGTGATTCCAGGTCAGTGGCAGAATGTGGTGGGCTTCACGAACACCATTCGGACGGTGACGGCGGAAACGGATGAAGGGTTGATCCAACAAATTGGAGAGCGCGCTATCTATCTGTTTAACGATAAATCCCAGGGCTATCAGAATGCGTTGTGGATTTATCAGACGATCGACTTTACCGACAAGGCTCTGGGTGCTGCCGCAATGGCCAATAAAGTTGGCGAAGCGGTTTCCCTACTGGGCTTCTTGGACAAAGTGACCCCGAAAGCTGAAAAAGCACAGACGATCGACTTTTGCATGAAGCTGGTGGGAGAACTGGTTGCCTTCTGCCAGATTAATGGCATTCCTGGCGATAGCATTGGTGATTTCGTCGGCTCCCTGGCGGATTACAGTGGGGAATCCCTGATGCGGATTGTGGCCCTGCTCTGCTTCGATGGTCTGGTTCCCCTGGGGCCGGATTTTCTGCTCCAGATTCAGTCCCACTTCTCGAACCTGACTCCCGATGACCTACAGCACAATCCAACCTTCCAGCGCATTAATGCCCTAATTCCTGGTGGAGGTCCGGCTGGCCAGCTCAGTTTCATTGGTGATAGCTTTAATGCTGTGCAGGGTTGGATGACGGACTTTGTCAGCTCCAAGGGGCTGACACCAGAGAACGTGGTCGGTAATTTACGGAACTTCATTGAAGTCACGGACGATAAGCTGGATTACCTGGGAGCCTTCCTGGATGTCAGTACCAATTACTACGAACACACTGGTATCCAGACCCTGGCCCGCCGTCTGGTGGAACGGGCGGTTGCGGAGATCTAACCCCAGATAATCCCTCACTTGTTAGAGACGTTCTATGGAATGTCTCTAACAAGTGGTTTTTCCCATCACGTTCCGGGCAATCGTTGTAATCGTCGGGTTTCCTCAGCAATCTTTTGCAGGTCAGTTGCCGACAGATGTTTTACATAGTTGAGCTTCAGTTCCTCCAGTAGATCGGAGAGCAGGATCTGCAACTGTTGAATATTCTCGGGATCCCGCAATTGCACCTCCAGAGTCGTGGAAAACTTCTGCACCAGTTGGTTGGTCAGATCCAGACCCGTTTTATCTTCAAGAGACGCAATCAGGGCCTGATAAGCTACCTGGGTCGCTTCGGTTACGGCCCGATCCACCAGTTGGGCAGGAATTTGACCCAATCCTGGCACCTGCTCCAATCCCTGATAGCCTGGCACCTGTTTCATAGCACTGAGAATGGCATATCTTAAAATAGCCTCTAGTTCAGGCTTGATCTTGGGGAGAACCCCGTAGACCGTCATATTGACCAGTTGACGGGCGATCGCCTCCACTTCATTAACGTTATTGATATCCACATAGGAGCGGCGTGTCTGGGGTCGGAACAGGAGATTGGTGATATCGCCGCGCTGGATAGCAGATTGTACCTGGCCGATCGTCTGCACCACGATCATCTCACTCAACTCCCCGGCCAGGTTTGAAGCAAGGCCGTGGTAGAACTCATCCCGGACTCGGTTCATATTGACGATTTCTGCCTGGTGCAGGCGCACGGTAACTGGAATCACCCTGACCCAGCGCCAGAAAGGAACCAGCAACAGCAAATCATACCAGCGCCAGATGATGGCATCCAGCCAACTAGCTCCCCGGTGACGGCGACTCAAAATATAGGTGCGGGCGAGAAATTCCAGCCCAAACAGGACGGTAAAGGGTAGGTCAATCAGAAAGAAATAGTCTACAAAATCTCCACTTTCCCCAATCGGTCGATAGTAATTGGTGGCCATTAAGGGACGAATCTGGCTATTGAAAAAGCCAATCTCCGCCTGCCAATTCTCCTGGGTCAAATGCTCCTGGCTCCAGAACCGCAGAAAGGAATCGGTGGCTGACTCCAGTTTCATGTGCTCTCGAATACGCTTTTTGATTTTTGCTAGTGTCCCGGATTTGTTGGCCACCTGAAAGGGATTCTCTGAAATCATTCGTCGGCTCAACGTCCCTAAGCGATTGAGATCACGCTTTACTTCAGAAGATTGCAAGCCAGTGGCCGTCACCTGCTTTTCAAGTTCAGCAACCGTTTCAAGATACTTTTGAGTTTCCCGTTCCGGCTCAATGCCTTTCACTGGATCGTAGACCGTCGTGACGATCGGGAAATAACGCAGGTAGAGATCCCGCCAGGGAATATAGCTGACATCAAACAGGACCATTCCCAAATTGGCCACAGCAAAGAGGGCCAGAATTCGCTCAAACCAGAGTGCCTGCCGCCGGCTCAGGCTAGAAGAAGTTTGGGGTTGCACAAAAAACTCGCCCCACCAGTGATGAAAGTCAAAATCAGCTTATCAGGCTTTCTGACTTTCAGGACTTTGATTCCGAACCTGCCAGGCCGACTCCAGCAATTGCTGCCAGCGCTTTTGCATTTGTTTGGGCGTACATTTTAGCGCCCGAATAATTTCCTCGTCGCTGGCCTGGTTGCGCTTGAGCTGGAGGAGTTGTTGCTGTTCCGGCGTCAGCTGGTGTAAAAAGATCTCCCACTGCCGGGGAGAAAGACCCAGATTCTGGTCCACATCCGCACCTAACCACTGGTGCACCAGTTTCCATTGCTGGGTACGGGCAAATTTCTCAACGTGATATTTGAAGCGTTGCTGCAGATAGTCTCGCTGGCGAGGAGTCAGGCCAAGAATGTGGTCAATCTCCGGAGCCGAGAGATCTTGCAGTTTCAGGGTGAGGTAGTCCACACATTCCGGCTGACCCTGTTCTTCCAGATACTGGACTAACTCGGAAATTACCCGATCGCGCAAAACCGACTCTGTGGGATCGGGAGCATCGGCTGCCAATTGTTCCCGGAGTTGTTGCATTACTGGCGATCGACTGTGAAGTTCGGCATCTTCCCCTCTGGGGGTCTGGGTTGCCAGTTCAATATCCAGGGTGGTTTCCTGGGGCTGACGATTGGCAAACCCCTGTACCCGCAACACAATCAGTTGTTGACTGCGTCGGCCCGGTATGGTGATGCGTCGCTTCGCGTATTGCTCACTAAAGGCCATGTATTCCGCCAGTTCCAGCCGGGTTCTTGGGGTGTAGGTTTCCGGTAATTGATTCTCCCGCCGAAAAGCTTTGAGGGATTCGGCATAAAACCCCTGCAGAAAATCCTCAATCAGGGTGTAGCGAGCCTGAAAGCCCAACTGAGCCCGACTGGGGGCAACATAGCGATAGACGATCGCGCTGAGCATACTGTGCAGCTCAACCCGACCCTGACGGGACCCCAGCTTGTAATAAACAATGCATTTTTGTAGCCGATGACGAGCTAAGGCCAGTTGCCAGGTCTGGATCTGTCCAGAAGTCTGGATGCGATCGCTTTTGTTACAAATCCGCTCTACTTCCAGAGCAATGCGCCCGATGACCGCTTGACTACTCTGCAGGGAAGTATTCAGCTCTGTCTGCAGATCCTCCGTCAGCACCCTGACCAGAACCTGGCTCTCCATCGCAAAATCGCCCGATCGTCCAGCTGCTTCTGACCGTTCTGGGTCGGAATTCTGCGGGGATTCAGCCGAACTGGGCGATGCCTGACTGGTGGAGCCTGGGAAACGCTCTGGTTGGGGATTCATGGGGTAGTGCACGCGGTAGATGGGACAAAAGCAAGACAATCACCCTGATTGGTTGAAGGGAATAAGTTCCCATTGCTCCTATCTTGCATCTCAGTTGGGCTGACAGGCAAGAGACATCTTTTTAATTTATATAGCGTTCCGTCAGGGCTTCCCAACCCTGACCTCGACGCACAACCACCGGTTCATCCCCAGTCATATCCAGGATCGTTGAAACTTGAAAAGTCGGCTCAGAACCATCATCCACCATAATGTCAACCAGTTTTTCCAGGCGATCAAACAGTTCGGCTCGATCCACCACGATCGGTACAGCGAGATCCAGGTCATCCATTTCATCCTCTTCGGGAACTGGACGGGCCGAGGTCGAAATGATGGGATTTTCCAGGGCTTGCAGCAGGGCCAGACAGACGGGATGATCGGGGACTCGGATCCCGGTGGTCCGCCGCTTCGGACTCATGACTAGCTTCGGAACCAGCTTGGTGGCGGGCAACAGAAAGGTGTAAGGCCCCGGAATCAGCCGTTTCATCAGGCGGTAAGCCGGGTCCGTGACCTGGGCATAGTGGGCAATGTTCGACAGCGAGGGGCACAAAAAGGTCAGCGGCTTATCATTAGAAAGTTGTTTAATCTGGCGGACCCGTTCGATCGCCGATTTGGAGGTGAGGCTACAGCCGATCGCGTAGACTGTATCAGTGGGATAGAGCATCACCGCCCCATCTTGCAGGGCATCCCGAATTTGCTCTACAGTGCGCCTCTGAGGTGTCTCGGGATGAAGAGTGTAAGTAATCGCCATGGATAATTGACTTTTGAGTGAATATTTTTGAACGTTGAATTTTGAAGTGAATGAAACTTGCGTATTTGGACTGTCCGACCGGCATTGCTGGTGATATGTGTTTGGGGGCACTGGTCCATGCAGGGGTTCCCCTGGACTATCTGCAGGAAAAACTCAGCCTCCTCGGGATTGGTGACGAATTTCAGCTCCGGGCTGAATTAAAGCATCACAACGGCCAACAGGCCACCAAAGTTCATGTTGACCTGCTGTTGAGTCATGCTGAACACCAGCCTACCGAAGAAGGCGTCGATACTCATCCCACGTTTCATCATTATCAGGCTGCGACTGTCACCCTGACTACTACGCAGAGCACACCTGGCCAGAAACATCCGCCGCATTCCCATCACGAGCACGCTCACCAGCACCGTGAGGCTTATGCCAGCAGCCACAGTCACAGTCACAGTCACAGTCACAGTCCTGCCGATCCACCGATCGAACCCCTGAGCCATAGGGATCAGGCCCACCCCCGTCACCTGCCAGAAATTGAGCAGATGATCCGGGCGGCAGGTTTGCCTACCCAGGCCGAAGCCTGGAGCCTGGCCGTGTTCCAGAATCTAGCCCGGGCCGAGGGATCTGTACATGGGCTGGCATCGGATCAGGTGCACTTCCATGAGGTCGGTGCCACCGATGCCATCGTGGATATTGTCGGCACCTGTCTGGGATTGGATTGGCTGGGCATCGATCGCCTCTACTGCGCCCCACTCCCCACTGGGGGCGGCACTATTCGGGCAGCCCACGGTCGTCTACCAGTTCCCACACCTGCCGTCCTGAAACTACTGGAACTGTTCCAGGTTCCCGTTTACAGTAACGGAATCGAGCGGGAACTGGTGACCCCCACGGGAGCCGCGATCGCCACCACCCTGGCCACGGCCTTTGGGCCACCCCCCCCCATGACCCTGCAACGGGTGGGTCTGGGGGCAGGCAATCGGCAATTGGAGATGCCCAATATTTTGCGCCTGTGGCTGGGAGAAGAGTATGTCGGAACCGTTAGACCATCTGCTCTCCAGGCTGACCTCAATCCTCCGCCCCAATCAGAACAGGCAGGGGCCATGCAAGAGACCGTGGCTGTTCTGGAGACTCAAATTGACGACCTCAATCCCCAGGCGATCGGCTATGTCTTTGAAGCCCTCCGGACAGCCGGGGCTCTGGATGTGTTCACCCAGGCGATCGGCATGAAGAAATCCCGCCCAGGGATTTTGCTGACCGTCATTTGTCATCCGGCCAAAGTAGGCGCTTGCGAGGCCATCCTGTTCAGGGAAACCAGTACCCTGGGAATTCGCCAGTCCCTCCAGACCCGCAGGATTTTGGAGCGGGAACTGCAATCGGTGCCAACGGCCTACGGTTCCGTGCGGGTAAAAGTGGCCTGGAGCGGTCCTGACCGCACAATCCTCTGTAATGTCCAGCCAGAGTATGAAGACTGTGCCCAGATTGCCATGGCCCATAACCTGCCCTGGCGCGAGGTGCACCGACAGGCCCTGGCTGCCTGGTATGGGCAGCATTCAGTGTGAACGATGTCCCCCTGGCTGCCCTGAAACCGGCCCTTAGGAAATAGAGTCCTGGGAACGATGGCATGGCCCCATAAACTCTCGGCCCAAATAAACGCTGGAGGCATGGAAGCCCAATCCCAGTCCCCAGCCCAGTAGCGGGTAAATGGCCCAGAAGTATCTGGGTGTCGTCACTAGATTCAGCAAGATCAGAAAGGTATTAACCAGGACGTAACTAGCCAGGTGAGACTGGAACTTGCGTTGCCGTTCTGTCCTGACATCCTGCCGCTGGTATACAATCTTCCTTTCCTGAAGCCATTCCTGCCGTGCTGCTTCCAGAGCAGTGGCCGAGATGCCCAGCTCCGATGCCATATCTTGCAACTGCTGCTCCGAAAACTCCGTATCTTGCTGGCGAGCCATGGCCCGCTCCAGAATTTGCTGAATCTCTTCCGATCTAAAAGTAGCCATTGGGGGTCCTCCTGAAATTGACACCGCTTACGCCTGGGACTGGGATAAAACATATTCAACTAAGTGAATATGTCTTTAGTTTATATGCAACTAAGTGAATATGTCAACGGAATACCTCTCTCCTGGCCCCCTGGGCAACGGGATGCTCTAGACTGGGATAGCAATTCTTCCATCGGAAAAGGAAATGAGCCATGCGGCTGTCTCAGATGCTGTTTGTCACCCTGCGGGAAGTTCCGGCAGAAGCGGAAATTCCCAGCCATAAATTACTGCTGCGGGCCGGGTACATTCGGCGCATTGCCAGTGGGGTCTATGCCTATCTGCCGCTGATGTGGCGGGTGCTGCAAAAGGTATCCCAGATTGTGCGGCAGGAAATGAACGCAGCCGGGGCCCAGGAATGTCTCCTGCCCCAACTCCAGCCCGCAGAACTGTGGCAGGAGTCGGGCCGCTGGGATACCTACACCAAGGCTGAGGGGATTATGTTCGCCCTGAAGGACCGGCAGGAGCGGGAGATGGGACTCGGCCCCACCCATGAAGAGGTGATTACCACGATCGCCCGGGACATGGTGCGCTCCTATCGCCAGCTTCCGATTAACCTGTACCAGATTCAGACCAAGTTTCGGGATGAGATCCGGCCCCGGTTTGGGCTGATGCGGGGGCGGGAGTTCATTATGAAGGATGCCTACTCCTTTGATATGGATGAGGCCGGGATGAAACAGAACTACGAGAAAATGAACCGGGCCTACCACAACATTTTTCGGCGTTCGGGTCTGGCTTTTCGAGCTGTGGAAGCAGATTCGGGGGCGATCGGGGGTTCTGGCTCTCAGGAGTTCATGGTCCTGGCTGATGCGGGTGAGGATGAGGTGCTGTACACCGAAGACGGCCAGTACTCGGCCAATGTGGAGAAGGCCATTTCCCTCGCTCCCGATGCCACTCCTTCTCCTTTCACTACTTACGAGAAGCGGGAGACACCGGGGACAGACACGATCGATAAGATGTGCCAGTTTCTCCAATGCTCCCCCACCCATGTGGTTAAGAATGTCCTCTACCAGGCGGTGTATGACAACGGCATGGCTGTGCTAGTTCTGATCTGTATTCGGGGCGATCAGGAGGTCAACGAGGTCAAACTGCAAAATGAACTGGTCAAACTAGCCGGACAGTACCAGGGAAAAACCGTTCTGTCGCTGAAGGTGGCGGATGCAGAATCCCAGAAGCAATGGGCCGCGAAACCCCTGCCTCTGGGCTATATTGCCCCAGACCTGAGTGACAAGTACATCCAGGCAGGTAAAAACCTAGCCGCAAAGTTCCTGCGGTTAGTGGATAAAACCGCAGTGGACCTGCAGAATTTTGCTACGGGAGCCGATGAGGCTGGATATCACGTCGTCGGGGCCAACTGGGGTCAGGCGTTCAAACTACCCTCCCTGGTGGTGGATGTACGGAAAGCAAGACCGGGCGATCGGGCCATCCACAATCCCACTCAAACCTTGCAGAGTGCGAGGGGGATTGAGGTGGGCCACATCTTCCAGTTAGGCACCAAATATTCCAGGGCGCTGAACGCTACCTACACCAGTGAACAAGGGGAAGAATTGCCCCTGGTAATGGGCTGCTATGGAATTGGGGTGTCCCGCTTGGCCCAGTCGGCAGTGGAACAGTCCTACGACAAGGACGGGATTATCTGGCCGGTGGCGATCGCGCCTTACCAGGTGATTGTTGTCATCCCCAACATTACGGATGCGGCCCAAGTGAAAGCCGCTGAGCAGATCTATACGGACCTGAATCAGGCTGGAATTGAAACCCTGTTGGACGATCGGGATGAGCGTCCGGGGGTCAAATTTAAAGATGCCGACCTGATCGGGATTCCTTTCCGGGTGGTGACGGGCCGATCGCTCCAGGCTGGGAAGGTCGAGGTGGTGCGTCGAGCCACCCGGGAAGCCCAGGAAATTCCCTTGACGGAGTTGACCGCCATCCTGCAACAGTGGATCATTGATGCCGCAACCCTTTAACTGATGCCGAAGCATGACAGGCCCTTGTCAGGTCCGATCGTCTCAGAATAGAATTTTGGATCAAGTAGAATAGATCCAGGCAAGTTTTGGAGACTGTATAGGAATGAACGGTAGATTGGCATCCCATTCAATGAAAATGCTCCAGGGCATCACCGTCAGTCTCATCATGGGGACTGGCCTAATTCTGCCCTTTTCGAGTTCTCTTCTGGCCCAATCCACACCGGGCTCCCAACCCCTGCAAGACTTTAAACCCCAGGAGGAGAATCGGGACATTTTCTCCGGTAAGGGAGCCGGTCAGAATTCTGGCCTGTTTGACTTTATTCACCGGGCAAATATGGGCAATATCCGATCGAATACGGAATTTCAGGCAGACACCACCCAGAACCTGAACGATGCTGCCGCCCAATTCCGAGCCCAACAACTGCGTCTGCTGCAGCAACAACAAAATAATGGCCAGCAACCTGGCCTTCAAATCGTTCCAGCAACACCATCATCCGGTTCCAAATAGTTCCAGACCACTTATTTGTTGGAATGTCAATGAATCAGGGTACGAGGCTAGACAATTGACCTAGCCTCGTTTTCTGTTCGGTATCCCTCGAAAACGCCCATATGGATTGCTTTGCCCCCCTGCATCTGGCTATGTTTAGCGGCAAAGGTGGGGTTGGAAAAACCACCCTCTCCTGTGGCTTGGCTCGTTCCTGGGCCAGACAGTTCCCGGAGCAGAAGATTCTACTGCTTTCCACTGATCCAGCCCATTCTCTGGGCGATGTACTTCAGCAAGGAGTGACGGATACAGCCAGCCCCCTGGCCGATCTGCCGAACCTGGAGGTCAGGGCTCTGGATGCCAGTAAATTGCTGAGTGCTTTCAAGCAGCGCTATGGAGCGGTGTTAGAGTGCCTGGTCGAACGGGGTAGCTTCGTCCAGGGGGAAGATCTAACTCAGGTCTGGGATCTGGACTGGCCCGGTTTAGATGAATTGATGGGCATTCTGGAGATTCAACGCCTGTTGCTGGAGCAGATGGCCGATCGGATTGTGGTGGATATGGCTCCCAGTGGCCATACCCTGAATCTATTCGGCCTGATGGACTTTCTGGAAGGGTTCCTGGGAGCCCTCGATTTATTCCAGGAAAAGCATCGCTCCCTCAGTCTGACTTTTTCTGGCCAGTACAACCCTGATGCCGCCGATGCCTTTCTGGCCCAGATGCGATCGGAATTAACCATGGGCCGTCAGTTGTTGCAGGATAAGGCCCACACCGCCTGTCTGGTGGTGGCGATCGCCGAGCCCATGAGTCTGCTGGAAAGCGAACGCTTTTTGACCGCCCTTGAACAACTCCAGATTCCAGTTGGGGGGCTCTTCATCAATCGGATTCTGCAGCCAGAATCCCTGGAACGGCTTTCGACTTCTGATCTCGATCGGTACAGTGAACAGCAGGACCTTCTAGAAAAATTTCTGCACCTGACCCCCTATCCAGTCTTTGTCATCCCGCAGCAGGCACAGGAACCTGTTGGACCTGTCGCCCTGGATGAAACATTTAACGAAATTCAGAGATTAACGGAAGCTGAAGCAGTTCTCTCACCCCCTGTGGTCTGGCCTCAGCGGGTGCCACCGGGTCTGACTGATTTGATTGAGGCCGGTCGCCGCCTGGTGCTAGTCGGTGGCAAGGGTGGGGTCGGCAAAACAACTGTCGCCGCTGCCATCGCCTGGGAAATGGCGACCCGCCACCCTGATCGTCAGGTCCGGGTGATCTCGATCGACCCAGCCCATTCCCTGGGAGATGCTTTCGGACACCCCCTGGGACATGACCCGGTGGCCCTCACCCCTAATCTCACTGGACAGGAAATTGATGCGAACACCGTTCTGGACCAGTTTCGGCAGGATTATCTGTGGGAACTGGCCGATATGATGAGCGGGGAATCCTCCGAGCAGACGGGCCCGATCCAGCTCGCCTATGGCCCTGCTGCCTGGCGGCAGATCATTGCCCAGGCCCTGCCCGGTGTGGATGAAATGTTATCTCTGCTGACGGTGATGGATTTATTGGACTGTCAGGACCAGGATCTGATCATCCTGGACACCGCGCCCACAGGTCATCTCTTACGGTTCCTGGAGATGCCAACCGCAATCAGTGACTGGCTGGCTTGGATTTTCAAACTCTGGCTCAAATATCGGGACGTTTTAGGAAATACAGATTTGATGGGCCGCCTGCGCACTCTGCGGCAGGGAGTTCTGCAAGCCCAGAAACAACTACAAAATCCCCAATGCACCGAGTTTATCCTGGTGGTACAGGCCCAGTCTCCCATTATTGCCGAGGGCCAACGCCTCTCAGCCGCCCTTCAAACCATGGGCATGGCCCAACAGGTCTTGATTCATAATTACTTTCAGCCCGATCGGCCCATTGGGCCAGATGCCTTTCCAGGTATAGTTCGGGTCCATCTCCCTCCCTTGCCGCGATCGGTGGCTCCCCTGGCCCGGATCCAGGGAGCAGGTCCCCTCCTGTTTGAAACGTTCCATCCCTGAGAGCTGTGGCAACCGGCGTAATCTGCTTGCAATGGGCTCTAACAATGATTACACTTCTTTATAATTTGGGCTTTTTCGACACGCACCTTAAACTACTGTCATATTGATTCAGGGTACGCCTTTGAATAAATATGGCGAGTAGTGAGGCTGTAGTTGTCCCGGATCTGGTAGGGTTATCAGTATCTGGTCCTTAATAAATTGCTTAGAAAAGCGTTGCACAAGTAAAAGTACTTAGAGGAGGAGCGTAGTCAATGGGACTACCCTGGTATCGCGTACATACTGTCGTCCTGAATGACCCGGGTCGGCTGATTGCTGTACACCTGATGCATACTGCCCTGGTGGCAGGTTGGGCCGGTTCGATGGCTCTCTACGAACTGGCAATTTTTGACCCCAGTGATCCGGTTCTGAACCCGATGTGGCGCCAGGGCATGTTCGTTCTGCCCTTCATGGCTCGCCTCGGCGTAACCGAATCCTGGGGTGGTTGGAGCATTACAGGTGAGACTGCTAGCAACCCTGGCCTCTGGTCATTTGAGGGTGTGGCTGCTACTCACATCATCCTGTCCGGCTTACTCTTCCTGGCCGCTGTCTGGCACTGGGTCTTCTGGGATCTGGAACTATTCCGCGATCCCCGGACCGGTGAACCAGCCCTCGACTTGCCGAAGATGTTCGGTATTCATCTGTTCCTGTCTGGGTTACTCTGCTTCGGCTTTGGTGCTTTCCACCTGACGGGTCTATTTGGCCCCGGCATGTGGGTGTCTGATCCCTATGGTCTGACCGGCAGTATCCAGCCTGTCGCACCAGAGTGGGGTCCTGCCGGATTTAATCCCTTTAATCCAGGCGGCATTGTTGCCCACCACATCGCTGCTGGGGTTGTTGGGATTATTGCGGGTCTCTTCCATCTGTCAGTTCGTCCTCCGGAGCGTCTCTATCGAGCGCTGCGGATGGGGAATATTGAAACGGTTCTGTCCAGCAGTATTGCAGCCGTCTTTTTCGCAGCCTTCGTTGTGGCCGGTACCATGTGGTACGGCAACGCAGCTACCCCGATCGAACTGTTTGGCCCCACCCGCTATCAGTGGGATAAGGGATACTTCCAGCAGGAGATCGATCGTCGTGTTCAAACCAGTCTGGCGGATGGCGCATCTCTGGCAGAAGCCTATTCGGCAATTCCTGAAAAGCTTGCCTTCTATGACTACGTTGGGAATAGCCCTGCCAAGGGGGGTCTGTTCCGGACTGGTGCGATGAATAATGGTGACGGTATTGCTCAGACATGGCTGGGCCATCCTGTTTTCAAAGATAGTGAGGGCCGTGAACTCTTTGTTCGCCGCTTACCTAACTTCTTCGAGAACTTCCCCGTTGTTCTGACTGACAAAGATGGTATCGTCCGAGCTGACATTCCCTTCCGTCGGGCTGAGTCCAAATATAGCTTTGAGCAGCAGGGTGTAACGGTCAGTTTCTACGGTGGGGAGTTGAACGGTAAAGCGTTCGATGACCCAGCGACTGTGAAACAGTACGCCCGTAAAGCGTTGTTAGGCGAGCCCTTCGAATTCGATACAGAAACCCTTGGCTCTGACGGGGTATTCCGTACCAGTCCAAGAGGTTGGTTCACTTTCGGACACGCCTGCTTCGCCCTTCTGTTCTTTTTCGGCCATATCTGGCACGGTTCTCGGACCATCTTCCGGGATGTGTTTGCCGGGATTGATCCGGATCTGAGTGAAGAGCAAGTCGAGTTTGGTGTCTTCCAGAAACTGGGTGACAAGACCACTCGTAAAGAGGCTGTTTAACGCCAGCTAATCCGACTAAAACAGAAATGGTCTGGTGGTGATTTGAGTCTCCTCAGCAAACCGCTGGACCATTTCTAAGGTTTTTTTGACAGCTCTCTGTTTACAGATAGACTGGAACCAACTGAATCATCAGGAACTCTTGACATGGAAAGTGTTGCTTATATCTTGATTCTGACTCTGGCTCTGGGCGTTCTCTTCTTCGCGATCGCCTTCCGTGAGCCCCCTCGCATTGGCAAGTAAAACCTTGCTCGCTTCTTATTGTTTTTCGCTTTTTGGGTTTCCAGGGTCTGGTGCCTGCAGTGACCTCGCTCACTTTAACCCCCAGCCAGGTAAACCATTTTACTTAAAAAATTGATTGACATCCTCAAAGCCTGCTTCATGCAGGCTTTTCAGTTTTCATAAGAATTGTAAACATAGATCCCGTTTTCAGGATTGTCTGTTAGGTTTTTATCTCCTGATTGACAATCAATCAGCAACAAAACCCTCAAAACGATTACTTTTTGGGCGATCGTCGTGGGAGTCAAGACAAGGTTGTAGGATTTTCACCCCGCTCAGGGAGCTTTTCCCGTCCCTCTTGTTCCCGTTCAACACGACCGATTACGAAGTAGTCAGGTTTTTGCTGCCATTTTGCAACCAGGTAATAAGCCAGTAATATAGGTTTCAGAGGTGAAACCTATCGTTGTTTTACCGACTTCGCCTGAAGGGCTGCCGCTATGCTTTGTCCGTTCTGTCAACATTCAGAAAATCGTGTGCTGGAATCACGCTCAGCGGAAGCAGGGCAGAGCGTGCGACGACGACGAGAGTGTTTAAAGTGCAGTCGGAGATTCACCACCTATGAACGCATAGAGTTTGTACCGATCACGGTGATTAAGCGAGATGGGAAGCGGGAATCATTCGATATCTCTAAACTGCTGCGAGGCATGGTGCGGGCCTGCGAAAAAACGGGCATCTCCGCCCCTCAGCTCGAAAACATTGTCGATGAAATTGAAGCAGAATTGCAACAACGGGCTGTTCGAGAAGTTCTAAGTACGGAAATTGGGGAGTTAGTCCTACGCCATTTACAATCTCTGAATGAAGTCGCCTACGTCAGGTTTGCCTCCGTTTATCGCCAATTTCGGGGAATTCGGGACTTTGCAGAAGCGCTGAGCCACCTGCAAAATCAGGGCAGTCGGTTATCGCCAGAGGAGCACGAGCCGATTGGCGATCCAGAATCATTCCTTTCAGAACCCTTGACCCGCGATCCTTCTGTCACCAAAGCCTAAGTCTGCTAAGGAATGAGAATTAAATCTAGTGTCAAACGCCTGATTGCCCTCACCCCAACGATTAACTTGATTTAATCCGTGATCCTTAGCAGCCTATTTCATACTACTGATAATTTTCATAGAGCCAGAAAAGATGGCTAGCCGCCCGATCCCACCTTTCTGACCCAATCAGGAATTCGACTTCAGCCTAATCTATCCTCAATTTTTGGCTGAATCTATTGTCTATTAAGGTATGATAGTTCTTCTGGACTTACTGACTCCATCACTCCCGGTAGATCTCCTAGAATAAAACCTGAGGGGAAACTTAGGGATGTAGGCGTGTGCTGGACATTCTGTAGGCAGAGCCTCCTTTCCAGGAGGCAGGATTGCTATCGTGAAATGTTTACACACTGACGGATCTACGGGGAGACAGACCCAATTGCGACGCCAGTCAACCACTTTAACTACTAGAGATAGAGAAACTGTCCGGGAAACAACTAGCATGGTCAATCAGGAATTAATCGATATCGGCTTTACCCACGAAGATTTTGCGGCCCTACTGGATAAGTATGACTACCACTTTAGTCCTGGCGATATTGTTGCCGGTACAGTGTTCAGCCTCGAGCCGAGAGGTGCTCTGATTGACATTGGTGCTAAAACGGCAGCCTATATTCCCATCCAGGAAATGTCCATCAACCGGATCGACAATCCGGAGGAAGTGCTGCAATCCAACGAAACCCGCGAATTCTTTATCCTGACCGATGAGAATGAAGACGGCCAATTGACCCTTTCTATCCGGCGCATTGAGTACATGAGGGCCTGGGAAAGGGTACGGCAGTTGCAGGCCGAAGATGCAACGGTCCGTTCCAGTGTTTTTGCCACCAATCGAGGCGGAGCTTTGGTCAGAATCGAAGGGCTGCGTGGGTTTATTCCTGGCTCCCACATTAGTACCCGCAAACCCAAAGAAGATCTCGTTGGGGAAGAACTGCCCCTCAAGTTCCTTGAGGTCGATGAAGATCGGAACCGGCTGGTTCTGAGTCACCGTCGGGCCCTCGTTGAACGCAAGATGAATCGACTGGAAGTTGGAGAAGTCGTTATCGGTACGGTACGGGGCATTAAACCTTATGGTGCCTTCATCGATATCGGCGGTGTCAGCGGCTTGCTTCACATTTCCGAAATTTCCCACGATCATATCGACACCCCTCACAGTGTGTTCAATGTCAATGATGAAGTCAAAGTCATGATTATTGATCTGGATGCTGAGCGGGGCCGAATTTCCCTTTCCACCAAGCAGTTGGAACCGGAACCGGGCGATATGGTCAAGAATCCCCAGGTGGTCTACGACAAAGCAGAAGAGATGGCGGCCCGCTATCGCGATCAGGTGCTGTCCAAACAGCAACAGCCTGTCGCTGAAGAAAGTCCGGTGGGAGAGGATGTTGAAATCCTGGAAGAGGCTCCTTCTGCGATCGATGAAGAATAAGTTCTCTAGGATTGTCTGACTCGATTGGCTACTGTTTCCTGCGATCATCAGATTTTCCAGAATATCCAGGCGGTTGTCTTTGATAAAGACGGCACTCTGGCTCGTTCTGAATCCTACCTATACCAGGTGGGTTCTCTCAGGGTAGAACTCCTGGACACCCAAGTTCCAGGAGTTGGCAAACGTCTGGCCCAGGCTTTGGGATTACGTCAGCCTAATTCTCACCCGCCCACTGTTCATCCAGCGGGCATTCTGGCGGTTGCCAGTCGTCAGGTAACTGAATTTGCTGCGGCGGCCTATGTCACAGAAACAGGTTGGACCTGGCCAGAGGCCCTAGATCTGGTCCAAGCAGCTTTTTCCGAGGCAGAGCTGGTTTTGCAGCCTAAGTCAGCCTATACCCCTTTGATTGAAGGGGTGTTCCAGTTGGTACAACGCTTATTCCAGGCTGATATCAGGATGGCGATCGTCTCAGCTGACACCACCGATAATATCTGGGATTTCATCCGGCGTTATGAACTGGATGCCTATGTGCAATTCGCCGCAGGGGCTGATCAGGAGTTCCAGAAACCTGACCCCCGCCTCCTTTATCAGACCTGCCAAGCCTTAGCCGTTGCTCCAGAACAGACCCTGGTGATTGGAGATGCCGATACAGACATGAGGATGGCCCGATCGGCCCATGCCGCTGGCGCGATTGGGGTAACCTGGGGTTGGATTGACCCTCCCCAACTTCAGCAGGCCACGATCGTCATTCACCACCCCACATCGATGCAGGTGAGGGGGTGAGTTATTTTACTCACTTCCCTTTAGTGCTATGATGTCCTGACTATATAGGAATGCGTGAGATAATATTTTCTGTTCTGACTCCCGAGCCAGGACAAAAAATGCGTTCTTTAGCCGTCTAGCCAAGAAGGGGTTGAATCCTTGTCCCGCCACTATTTTTTTACTTCCGAGTCTGTTACAGAAGGTCACCCCGATAAAATCTGTGACCAGATTTCCGACACCATATTAGACGCTCTCCTGGCTCAGGATCCCCTCAGTCGAGTCGCTGCTGAAGTCGTCGTCAACACGGGTCTGGTTCTGATTACTGGCGAGATCACCTCTCAGGCCCACATTAATTATATTGAGCTAGCTCGCCAGAAAATCGCTGAGATCGGCTATCTTGGGGCTGATAGCGGTTTTTCTGCCCACAGTTGCTCTATTCTGATTGCCCTGGATCGTCAATCTCCTGACATTGCCCAGGGTGTCGATGCTGCCCACGAAACTCGGGAGCAATCCAGTGAGGAGCGATGGGATGCCATTGGGGCGGGTGACCAGGGTATCATGTTCGGTTTTGCCTGTAATGAAACCCCTGAATTGATGCCCCTGCCGATCAGCCTGGCCCATCGCATTTCTCGCCGGTTGTCCGTCGCTCGTAAGACCAACCAGCTTCCCTATCTGCGTCCAGATGGCAAAACCCAGGTCACCATCCTTTACGAAGATGGTCGTCCCATTGGCATTGATACCATCCTGGTCTCGACCCAGCATGCACCCACGATCGGGGAGATTACCGATGAAGCTGCGGTTCAGGCCAAGATTAAAGCGGATCTCTGGGAAGTTGTCGTCCTACCCGTCTTTTCTGATCTAGCCATCCAACCCGATGCCAAAACGCGCTTCCTGGTTAACCCAACTGGTAAGTTCGTTGTGGGCGGTCCCCAGGGCGATGCGGGTCTTACCGGTCGGAAGATTATTGTGGATACCTACGGCGGCTATTCCCGCCATGGCGGTGGAGCCTTCTCCGGTAAAGACCCCACCAAGGTAGACCGGAGTGCGGCCTATGCTGCCCGGTATGTGGCCAAGAATATTGTGGCTGCAGGTCTAGCCGAAAAATGTGAGGTTCAGTTCAGCTATGCCATTGGTGTCGCTCGCCCCGTCAGCATCATGGTAGAGACCTTTGGCACTGGAACCATCGATGACGATCGCCTGCTGGAACTGGTTGTTCAGAACTTTGAACTCCGACCGGCTGGCATTATCGAAACCTTCAACTTACAGAAACTGGTAGCAGAACGGGGAGGCCGCTTCTATCAGGATGTCGCTGCCTATGGCCACTTTGGTCGCTCTGATCTGGACTTACCCTGGGAGCAAACCGATAAGGCAGAAATTCTGAAGCAGGCTGCCAGTAAGGTATTGTCCAGCGCGGTTTAATTAAGTTCAAGCTATTTTGCACCGTACCTTCATTCGGGAGGTATGGTGCTAGGCGTCCTGCATGATTTCTGGTAACAAGGTTATGGCTTGACGATCCCCAGGCATTTGGGGCCAGGGCCTGTGCATTTCCCCGGCTGCCATATTCCCGCCATCGGCATGCTCCCAATTCAGCGTTCCATCTTTCCCGATCGGGATGGGATGGTTGGCCCGAACATAATGATAGAGCATCGGCCAGAATTCTACGGTCCGGCCATCCTGATGGCGAACGATCACCGCCCCATCATTGGTTCTGGCCTGACAGATCGGACACACAGCAAAAGAGCGAATGATGCAAGGCTCCACGACCACTTTGCCGGATGGACTGGTGATGCGATCGGCAAAAGGAAGATCAGGGTTTTGATAGGGATCCAGTTGTGCAACCTGGAGGACCGCTGCTGCTAACGTCATCGTTTTCCCTCGAACTCGGAGAGAGGACTCAGGGGCATTGAACACTCGGTAACTGATAGAAGATGAGGGATAAGGAATACCCAAAAATGGAAAACTCACTTTCAGAATGCTCGACAAACCCCCGGCGTTCATAGAAGCTCCGCGCTTTGGCATTCATGGCTTCTACTGCAACCATGACCGTTCGCAACCCCATCTTCTGCACCGCATGCAAACCCAGGTCAACGAGGGCCGTTCCAATACCAACCCCTTGATTCTCGGGCATGATGTGGATGCGAGACAATTCAGCGACCCCATTTAATCGGCAGACAAACTGAGCAAATCCGATAATCTGCTCCTCGGCCTCGGCGACGAGAAATACGGATTGGCCAGAGGTAATCGCAACCTGGAGGGCCGGGGTAGAGTACCAGGTCGCGATCGCCTGGGCCTGCACCTCATCCGGGATAATGCCCTCATAGGTATGGACCCAGCTTTGATGCGCAATCTTCTGGATTGCGGCAATATCTGTAAGCGTAGCAGGCCGGATCCGACTCAGGACTGAACTCATGGTTGAACGTCCTCCTGCTTCCAACATACAGACAATTTCAGCGAGATAGAAGGGGGCAGGGACGTGCCCCCTAGGGTCTATGCCGCTGAAAACTGCTGTCATTGATCGGAGGTTGGGTTGGTTCAACCCTGGTTATCCACAATCTCAGGCCCTCTTCCCGGCAGTTATGGTCACACCATTCATAATGGGAGTAGTTGAGTATTCTCTTCTAGCTTGTTTATGACAGTGACTGCAGAACGTATCGATAATCCCCTTCTGATCGGTAAAGGCTTACCCCCCTTCGATCGCATCCTCCCTGAACACATTGTCCCAGCGATCACCCAATTGCTGACTGAGATGGACGAGGACCTGGCCCATTTGGAGGCAGATATGACCCCCACCTGGGCAGGGTTGATGGAACCCTTGCAACATTTGGAGGAACGGCTGAGCTGGAGTTGGGGCGTGGTCAGCCACCTGATGGGGGTGAAGAACAGCCCCGAACTGCGGCAAGCTTATGAAACCATGCAGCCGGAGGTGGTCAAATTCTGGACCCGTCTAAGCCAGAGTCCAGTGCTGTACCAGGGCTATAAAGCCTTGCGAGACGGAGATAACTGGAACTCCCTGGATGAGAGCCAGCAACGGATTATTCGATCGGCCATTCGGGATGCAGAACTCTCCGGAGTGGGGCTGGAAGGAGAAACACGAGAACAATTCAATGCCATTCAACTGGAACTGGCCGAATTATCCACTCGCTTTTCCAACCATGTGTTGGACGCCACCAAGGCCTTCAGCCTCACCCTGACCCAACGGGAAGAGGTAGAAGGTCTACCTCCCAGCCTGCTAGCTCTGGCAGCTCAGGCCGCCCGAGCTGCTGGTCAGGAGTCCGCAACTCCAGAATCTGGTCCCTGGCGAATCACGCTGGATTTCCCCAGCTATGGGCCATTGATGCAGCACAGCCGCCGCCGAGAATTACGGGAACAGGTCTATCGGGCTTTCATCAGCCGCGCTGCCAGTGGGGATCTGGATAACAAGCCCCTGATCGATCGCATCCTGATTTTGCGTCAACAAATGGCTGCCCTACTGGGTTATGCCAGTTATGCTGATCTGCGCCTAACTGAACGGATGGCCCCCAATGTGGCTGC
This sequence comes from Leptolyngbya sp. 'hensonii', assembly GCF_001939115.1. Taxonomy (GTDB): domain Bacteria; phylum Cyanobacteriota; class Cyanobacteriia. Next base: position 62,555 of record NZ_MQTZ01000054.1, read on the forward strand.
GGTGGAAACCCTGCTGGAGCAACTGCGGCAGGCCAGCTACAATGCAGCTCTGGGTGAACTGGAAGACTTGCAGGCTTTCGTTCGAGAGCAGGATCCGGAAGCAGCTCAGGCCCTCTGCCACTGGGATCTGGCCTTCTGGTCTGAACGGCAGCGGGAAGAAAGATTTGCCTTCAATGCCGAAGAATTACGCCCCTATTTCCCCCTGGAACAGGTCCTGTCCGGGCTATTTAACCTGGCCCAGCAGTTGTTTGGCGTCACGATCACGCCAGCCGACGGGCTGGCATCCGTCTGGCATCCTGAGGTGCGCTACTTTCGTGTTGCGGATGAAACTGGTGCCGCGATCGCCTACTTCTACTTGGACCCTTACAGCCGTCCAGCGGAAAAACGGGGAGGAGCGTGGATGGATGTCTGTTTGAATCGGGGTCAGGTTGGCACAGGTGATCAGATCGCCATCCGGTTGCCAGTTGCCTACCTGGTCTGCAATCAGACCCCCCCTATAGACGACAAGCCCAGCCTGATGACCTTCACAGAAGTCGAAACCCTATTCCACGAATTCGGCCACGGGCTCCAGCACATGCTGACGCGAGTCAACTACTCCAGGGCAGCAGGTATCTCGAATATTGAGTGGGATGCCGTCGAGTTGCCCAGCCAATTTATGGAGAACTGGTGCTATCACCGGTCCACCCTCTTCCGCCTCGGTCGCCATTATGAAACAGGTGAACCCCTGCCCGAGCATTACTATCAGAAACTCCTGGCCGCCCGAACCTACATGAGTGGGACTGCCATGTTGCGACAGATCCACTTCAGTCTGGTCGATCTGGAACTGCACCACCGCTACCAGCCCGGTGGGTCGGAGACCCCCTTTCAGGTGCGCGATCGGCTGGCCCAAACCACCACTGTTTTGCCCCCTCTGCCAGAAGATGCCTTCCTCTGTGGCTTCGGCCACATCTTTGCGGGGGGATATGCCGCAGGCTACTACAGCTACAAATGGGCGGAAGTTCTGAGTGCTGATGCTTTCTCCGCCTTTGAGGAGGCCGGTTTAGAGGACGAGGCCGCCCTCTCCCAGGTAGGGCACCGTTTCCGGGAGACGGTCCTAGCGCTGGGGGGCGGTCAGCACCCGATGGAGGTCTTCAAAGCCTTCCGAGGACGGGAACCCGATACAACCGCTCTGTTACGTCATTACGGTCTGGCAGCCTAAGCTACGGCACAAAGTCAGGGAGATAGCCCCCTGTACTCTATCTTCCTGACTGATTGATGTCGATCGTCCCCTACTATGGTTGTGAACAATTTTCTCAGTCGGTTTGGGCCTGAAATTCTCCAGCGATCCTCAGAGCACTTGTTTCTGGTCGGCACTTCTCTGGGTATCGCCATTTTGATCGGGATTCCTCTGGGTATTCTGGTGACTCGCCAGCCCCTCCTGAGTAAACCTGTGATTGGGCTGGCCAACCTGGTACAGACCATTCCCAGTCTGGCCCTGTTTGGCTTTCTGATTCCCCTGCCCCTGGTAGGAGGAATTGGAGCCCGAACCGCGATCGTGGCCCTCACCCTTTACTCCCTATTGCCAATTATCCGTAACACCTACACTGGCATCACAGGGGTAGACCCATCTGTGCGGGAGGCAGGACTGGGCATGGGCATGACTGACTGGCAACTCCTGGTTCAGGTGGAATTCCCCCTGGCTCTGGGCGTAATTTTGGCGGGTGTTCGGGTTGCCACAGTGATTGCCATCGGGCTGGCGGCGATCGCGTCCCCGATCGGAGCTGGTGGCTTAGGGGACTTGATCTTTCGGGGAGTAGCCGTGCTGGATCACCAGCGGATTCTGGCAGGTGCCATCCCGGCAGCCCTGATGGCCTTACTGGCCGATATCCTGCTGGGCCAGTTGGAATCCCATTTCTCTATCCGAAGAAGCCTATGAAACTTATGTTCCGCAACCTCTCGCTGATCTGTGGTCTCCTTGCATTCCTGCTAGTTTTGAGTCTGAATGCCTGTCAACCGGGGGCACCGAATCGGATTGTGGTAGCCTCCAAAAACTTCACTGAGCAAGTCATTCTAGGGGAACTGGTGGCCCAGCAGATCGAAGCCAAAACGGGGTTGCAGGTCGATCGTCGCCTCAATCTGGGGGGCACGCTGATCTGCCATCAGGGCATCCGAGCAGGAGCCATCGATCTGTATGTGGAATACACCGGCACAGCTCTGACCGCTGTGCTCAATCAAGCCCCCCTAACCAACCCTAAACAGGTTTATCAACAGGTGAAGCAGGCCTATGCCGATCAGTTTGCTCTGGAGATCACAGCCCCCCTGGGCTTCAACAACACCTTCGCCATGATTGTGCGGGGAGAGGATGCCCGCAAATTCCAGATTCAAACCCTGTCTCAGGCAGCTCGATACAGTTCTCAATGGCGACTGGGGGTAGGGCCGGAGTTCTCCGACCGACCCGACGGCCTTCCCGGACTGATCAAAAGTTATAATTTAACATTTGCAGCAGCACCCAGGGTGATGGATTTAGGACTGCTATATCAGGCCCTGACGGAAAAGCAAGTGGATATGGTGGCCGGCAACGCCACTGATGGCCTGATTGCCAGCCTGAAGCTCGTCGTGCTGCAGGACGATCGGCAATATTTTCCGCCCTACGAAGCGGTGCCGGTCATCCGCCGCCAGACCCTGAACCGCCACCCAGAATTGGGGAAAGTCCTGCAAGAGCTGGGCAATCAAATTTCGGAGGCGGACATGCGCCGCCTCAATTATCAGGTCGATGGGGAAAAGCAGGAAGTCAGACAGGTGGTCCAAGCCTTCCGCCAAGGCAAAGGGTGGTAGACGCTACCGGAACATGCTGCTGACAGAGCTATCTTCGTGAATTCGCCAGATGGTTTCACCCAGAAGATTGGCCACTGAAAGAACCGTGAGTTGTGGAAAGCGGTGCGCCTCCGGCACAGGAATCGTATTCGTGACGATGACCTCTTCAAAGATACCGCTGGACAGTCGATCGGCTGCAGGGGGTGAAAAGACTGCATGGGTGGCGCAGGCATACACCTGACGGGCACCCTGTTGCCGCAACAGACGGCCTCCTTCCGTAATAGTCCCGCCGGTATCAATCATGTCGTCCACTAACACGGCAGTCTTACCAGCGACATCCCCAATCACATTCAAGACTTCAGCCACATTATGAGCCTGACGGCGTTTATCAATAATGGCCAGAGGAGCATCGTTGAGCTTCTTGGCAAAGGCTCTAGCCCGGGCCACCCCTCCGACATCTGGGGAAACCACCACAATATCGGAAAGATTCTTGCTCAGCAGATACTCCAGAATCACTGGCGAACCATAGACATGATCGAAAGGAATATCAAAATACCCCTGAATCTGGGCAGAATGAAGGTCCATGGCCAGCATCCGACTAGCACCAGCCTGCGTAATCAGATTCGCCACCAGCTTGGCTGTAATCGATTCTCGTCCGGCTGTTTTGCGATCGGCCCTGGCATAGCCATAGTAAGGAATTACTGCCGTAATCTGGCGAGCTGAAGCTCTGCGGCAGGCATCGATCATGATCAGGAGCTCCATCAGGTGATCATTCACCGGCTGACAGGTCGGCTGAATCAAATACACATCACAGCCACGGATGGACTCCTGAATCTGGATATAGAGTTCTCCGTCAGCAAACCGTTTACGAACCATCGGCCCCAGGTCCATACCCAGATAGCGGGCCACTTCCTGGGCTAAAGGAACATTAGCAGAACCAGCAAACAATCGAAGGCGATTGTTATCAGGAATCGAAGTCAGTGCAGACTGAAGGGCCAAAGTTGCAGAATGGATCACAGAGTTCCCCCGGGCTTACTCTTCGCAATCTATAGGATGGATACAGAGACGAAACAATAATCAGGCTCAAGCTCTCAATCAAGCAAGGCCAGATTCATAGAATTAAACGTTTTCGCAAACCAATAAAAACCAAGCAAAAATCTAAAATTAATCAGTTAAGAAAAGCAATCGCAGGTGTTGAATAGTTAAGACTCTTAATCTCGAATTAATAATCCCAATCAAATCCCCAATTAAATCTCCAATCAAACGGCCCTATCCACCCCAATCAACGACAATCCCAAGTGGTAGTTTACTGCAAGTCTTGAGCAGCTATCATTCAGCAGTTCCTCATTCAGGTCATCCTTCCCGAGAGCATCCCAGTTTTGCAAGGTTGCCCTCATCCCCCAGCCCCTTCTCCCAAAGAGGGAGAAGGGGAGCCAGGTTCAAAGTCCCTCTCCCGTTCTGGGAGAGGGATTTAGGGAGAGGGCTACAAAAGTGGGATGCACTCTCCTTCCCTGGATTGTTCAAGCTTGGAGACTGAAGCCTGGATGATTAAGTCTGAATGTTCAAGAGTTGTTCAAGAGTTGTTCAAGAGTTGTTCAAGAGTCAATGATAATAGATGAGTGACCAAGGACAGCGATAAGCTCTATGTCAGGATTCCCAAAGCAATAGGCCTTCAATCTGAGATCCGGAAAATCATAAATGTAGTTCCAGGCCAGCGATCCGGGCATAAGCCCCAGGTGATCAAAGACTTGTTCAATTAGAACCGCAAGATCTAAGTTAACAAAGATTTTATTACTTCGTCTAAGGAGTATCTTCAGCAGTTCTGCGTAGAAAAGCAGAAATTCTCAAAAATGGCCCTCTCTTCTGACGCATCCATCTGGATCACTGGTCCTACTGACAGCGGAAAAACGACCCGTTTGGTGCGGCAGTTTTGCACATGGGTCCAGAATCCGACTGCCTCTCAAGCTGCGTTCGATCGTTCTCCTCTGATCACAGGCAATCCCCCGACACCCCGACGCTCGGAACTGCAGATCCTGGCTGCGGGCATGCTGGTTTTTGCCGCAACCGGAGACAATCGTCTGGATCTGACCGATCGGATCGCAACAGCGACCGCCGGAGACTGTCCTGTTGCATCCAAAACCCCCGCTGGTTTCTTCGAAGATGAGGTAACTCTATTCTGGCCCCTCCTGGTGCAGCAGCTCAATTTAACCGCTCAGTTCCCCATTCGGCTCCATCCCGAAACCGAACAGGAACTAGCCACCCGACTCTGGCACCCGACCCTGGAACAGGGTCTGCTGAAACAAGCCAACCTGGGGGAATCCCGTCTGGTACGGCAGTTCCTTGACCTCCTGCAACTGGCTGCCCTCAGTGGTACACCCCTGGAAGACATCCCGCCCCTGTTGCAGATGGGCCTGCCCACCCTGGACCTGCCCTGGGAGGAGGTAGGACAGCTCTTGCTCCAGTGGCGGAGCTGGTGCCTGGAACGGGGGCTGCTCACCTATGGCATCACCACCGAGCTATATGGGCGCTACCTGCTCTCCCATCCCACCTATCAGCAGCATCTGACCCGCCGCTACTGGGCTGTGCTAGCGGATGATGTGGACAATTACCCCGCGATCGCCCGTCATTTGTTCGAGATTTTAATGGATCAGGGCACAATCAGTGCCTTCACGGAAAATCCTGATGGGGCCGTGCGCCTGGGCCTGGGAGGAGATCCAGACTATTTGAGAAACCTGAGAACCCGTTGCCAGGTGGAAACCCTAGACCCTCCGCGAGACCGTACAGGTGCTCAGGTTGGCCCCATCGCCGTCCAACTGGTCACCGATCCCCTGTTTCTGGCCCAACTGCCTGATTTCGTCCAGGCCATCCAGAGGACCTCACGAGCCCAGATCCTGCGGCGGACTGCAGAGGTAATTCTGGCTGGCATTCAGACGGGGCAGATCCAACCCCAGGAGATTGCTGTCATTGCCCCCGGGTTGGATGCGATCGCCCGCTATACCTTGACCAATATTCTGGGTAGCCAGGGTATTTCAACCCTGACGCTGAATGATCAATATCCTCTGGCCAGTTCAGTCTTGGTACGGGCCTTGCTCACCCTTTTGACCCTGATCTACCCCGGTTTGGGGCGATTGGTTGATCGAGATGCCGTCACCGAGATGCTGGTGGTCTTAAGCCAGCGATTCAGCCCTGAGGCGGTCAGCAGGATCACAGACCCGCAACCGGGGGCAACTACAGAGTCTCCTGATCCAGACACCTCCCCCATCCTCACCCGGGATGGACAGATTTTCCCGACGATCGACTTCGTTCGGGCCAGCCTGATTGCCGATCATTGCTTTGCCCCCCATCCGGAGCATCCCCGTCTGCTCCCCGCTACTGCCTTTCCCCGCTGGGACCGACTGGGCTACCAGGCCACCACCGTCTACGAGGACATCCTCCACTGGCTGGAAGACCAGAAACACCAGTTAGAACAACGGCTGATTCCCAGCCCGATCGCGATACTAGATCGGGCCATCCAGCGCTTTTTGGGGGGTGGCAGTTTCCTACCCTATGACCAGTTAGCCAGCCTACGGGAGTTGATTGAGAGTGCTCAGCATTACTGGGAGGTTCATGCCCGCCTGCGCCAGAGGGATGGGCAAACTTTCTCCGATGGAAACATAACCCGGCCTTGGGTGAAAGTCCCAAATTATGAGACGGTGGGGCAATTTATTGAGTTGTTGCGGAGTGGGGCTATCACAGCCAATCCCTTTCCAGTGCGATCGCCGGGACTGGTCGATCGGGCCGTCACCCTTTCCAGTGTGTTCCAGTATCGCTCCAATCGCAGTCATCATCGCTGGATCTTTTTGCTAGATGCAGGTTCCAGTCGCTGGCTCAGTGGCAGTGATGTTCTATTTGGGGCTCCCCTCTTCCTCCACCAACGATCAGGACGGACCCTCACCGAGTTAGACATTCAGACAGAGTACGAGCAACGACTGCGACGGATTCTTCTGGATTTGTTCACCCGCGCCGAAGAACGGGTCTTCCTCTGCTACAGTGACCTAGCTGTGAGTGGCCAGGAACAGGTGGGGCCTTTACTGGCTCTGGTCAATGCTGCCGTTCCCTATGGAGAGACGATCGGGGCGGTTGAATCCTGAGACAAAGGGTGGTTCGATATGGGATGGCTGATCTTATGAACTTGCAAGGGGATGGTATATGGCACGTCTGGCACTCCTGAGTGTTTCGGATAAAACCGGATTGATTGAATTTGCCCGCAGTCTGGTCACAGAATTCGACTTCGACCTGATCAGCAGTGGGGGCACAGCAAAAACCCTGAAAGACGCGGGTCTGCCAGTGACCAAAGTATCTGACTACACCGGCTTTCCGGAAATTCTGGGGGGTCGGGTCAAAACCCTACATCCCCGCATCCATGGCGGCATTCTGGCCCAGCGCAACCTGCCCCAGGATCTGACCGACCTGGAAGCCCATCAGATCCGACCGATCGACCTGGTCGTCGTCAACCTATATCCTTTTGAGCAGACGATCGCCCGCCCAGATGTCACCCTGGCCGAAGCGGTGGAGCAGATTGATATTGGGGGTCCAGCCATGCTGCGGGCCTCAGCGAAGAACCATGCCCACCTGACTGTCCTCTGTCGTCCCCACCAGTATGAGCCTTACCTACAGGCATTACGGGAAGCTGGTACCCCCTCAACTGCATTCCGCCTGGAAGCGGCCCGTCAGGCTTTTGAGCATACTGCTGGGTACGATCGGGCCATTACAACCTACCTGGCCAAACAGCAATCCAGTGAGACCCCGCCTCTTACTCAGTCTGATTCCTTCACCCTCGAGGGACATTTGCTCCAAGCTTTGCGCTATGGGGAAAACCCGCACCAGGCTGCCAACTGGTATCACACAGGCAACCGTCCAACAGGTTGGGCCGCAGCCACCAAACTACAGGGGAAGGAACTGAGTTACAACAACTTGGTGGACCTGGAAGCGGCCCGCCTGCTAATCTGTGAATTTATCCAGGAGCCAGACCGGGCAGCCGCAGCCATTCTTAAACATACGAATCCCTGCGGTGTAGCCCTGGGGGCCAGCCTCGCGGAAGCCTACCACAAAGCCTTTCAGGCAGATTCCACCTCTGCTTTTGGTGGGATCGTAGCCCTCAGCCGTCCGATCGACGGTGAAACCGCCAAAGCATTGACTGAAACTTTCCTGGAATGTGTGGTCGCTCCGGGCTGCGATCCAGAAGCAGAACAGATTCTCGCGGCCAAATCGAAAGTGCGAGTGCTGATTCTGCCCAATTTGGAGGCGGGTCCTCGCCAAACCGTGGCGTCGATCGCAGGGGGATTTCTGACCCAGGATGCGGATGATCAGCCGGTGAATCCCTCTGGCTGGCAGGTAGTGACCCAACTACAGCCCACTCCAGAGCAACTAGCAGAACTCCAGTTTGCCTGGAAGGTCGTCCGCCATGTGAAGTCCAATGCCATTGTTGTCACCCGCGATCAGGCGACCCTGGGGGTGGGAGCCGGTCAGATGAACCGGGTTGGTTCCGTGCAACTGGCTCTGCAACAGGCAGGAGAGGCTGCTCAAGGCGGGGTTCTAGCCAGTGATGGGTTCTTCCCCTTCGATGACTCGGTACGCACCGCTGCTGCTGCCGGGATTGGGGCGATCGTCCAACCAGGGGGTAGCCTGCGGGATCAGGACTCGATCAAAGCTGCCAATGAACTGGGCCTGGTGATGGTTTTAACCGGAATTCGGCATTTTCTTCATTGATTATGCTAACTTTTATGAAGCCCTCCCTGATCCTCTGAGAAACCCCTATGAGCTTTGAGATCCCGGAAAATGTTAAGGTTTGGAGCCAGTTTTTCCATCCCCTGTTGATGTGGGTGGTCCTGGCGATCGCGCTCTATGCTCTCTATACCGGTATTCAGGTCATTCGTACCCGCAGTGCGGATGGAGACGCCAAGAAAGCGTTAGTGCAAGGTAAATTCAATACCAAGCACTATCAGATTGGCTCCCTCTTACTGGCATTGATGACCCTAGGGACTCTGGGTGGCATGGCTGTAACTTACATCAACAATGGCAAGCTGTTTGTCGGCCCCCATCTCCTGGCAGGGCTAGGCATGGTCGGCATGATGTCAGTTTCCGCCTCTCTTTCGCCCTACATGCAAAAGGGCGCTAACTGGGCCCGCCTGACTCACATTCTTTTGAATGTAACCTTGTTAGGCCTTTTCGGTTGGCAAGCTGCCACAGGGATCCAAATTGTTCAGCGGATTCTGGAGAAAATGCAGACTGCTTAATCCATTCAGTCTGCTTTCAGAGTCTGAAGTTACTCCAGTCAGCCAGCTCAATTCGCTGGTTGATTTTTTATGGTTCATCATGCTCTGTAGGGTTACAGAGTATGAGAGAGTAAACTTCATAGGGATCTGCAAAAGGGATCGGAAAACATGATTAATTTTCTCTTTTTAGCTCTTGATATCCAGTCCTCACTGAATGCGAATTTATCGACAGTGGGGGTCACTGCAGCGATCGCGGTTGGTCTCGTGGCGCTGCTCCGGCTCCGTGGTTCTAGCGGCTCTCAAACCAAGACATCGGCGGCAACTAAGCCAGTTGGGGCTCAACCTCAACCCAATGACGCAGTAACCTCTGGGGCTCCTCTAGAGGCTTCGCAAAACGGTCAACAGGCTAAGCCCACAGCAGAAGCAACCCAGGATGGAGCGATGGCTCCAGCCCGGAAGAAAACGTTCAGGCAAGCCCCTGAAGTTAGTGCTCCGACAAAACCAGCCCCAGATCCGGCTACCAGTCCGGCTCCTGTGGCAGCAACCTCAACCGTTGTTCCGGCAGTTATGTCTACGTACCGGCGCTATCCGGGGGCCAATATGGCTTCCTTCCTACAAATGGCACGGGAAGTCAAAACTAGCCGTTAATTTGCTAGCTACAATTATTTTTTCTCACAAAACCCCTGGGGTGTGGTTACCGCACTCCAAGGGTTTTTTTATCCCTTGTGATCGACTGGACCTACAGGGCTCCAAGCCATATTAACCGGCTTAATCAACCACTTAAAAATGCTCCCATCTCTTCACCAAAACTTCACTGAGAATGTCAGGAAGAACACGCAGGTTGGTTAAAATCATCCGTCAAAATACCCCCATATCCCATTACATGCGGCGCTTCTATGACTTCTTCATTCAAGAAATTTACTGTTGCACTCGTTGGAGCAGCAGCAGTGAGCCTGGCTGGAACTCTGACAGAGGTTGTCCAGGCAGCTACTGTGACCTACAACTTTAAGGCTGAAGCAACCACTGGCATCAACGCTGGGCAATCTTACCTGGGTTCTTTCAGCTTTGATGATGCCCAACTGACCGGCACCGGATCTGAACTGGCTAGCTTAAGCAAACTCACCTTCACCTTTGCAGGCAAAACCTTCGATGAAACCTTCGATTCACTGGCAGGTGTTGGTTTTGAAGAGGGTCAGTTCGCAGGGCTGAACTACCAGGCCGATGATGCCGCTGTCTCCGGTCTGCAGGCCAGCATCTTTGGTCCTGACTTCTTCTATGCGATTTCCTCTGCGTCTGGCAACACCCCTGATCCAACCCCTGATTCCGGTATTGGCAACGTTACCTACGAGAAAGTTCCCGAACCCGGTACTGTTCTGGGTCTAAGCGCTCTAGGCCTGGGCCTGCTGTTGAATCGGTCCCGTTCCAAGCGCTCTGCGTAGTTTCCTCTTTAAGTTCATGATTACGTCGGGACAATCCTGGATTGTCCCGACGTTTTTTTAAGCGCCTACGGATTCCTTGGCAGCGTACATGACCTCGATCGTAATCTGGCTCAAGTCACGCTCCCGGGCAAACTTCTCGGTATTGCGCTTCACCTTGCCCCGGACAAATCCGGGAATCTTATTCAGCTCAGCCTGAGCTTCCTTAGTCCAGGACAGATCAGAGTCGGCACTGATGCCTTTGTGAATCACTTCCTTGGTATCGTGCCCGCCAAAGATCTCCAACAAGTGATCCTCCATCCCCAAGGTGAAGGAGTTATAGACCAGATCCGCGATTTGATTCGTCCCTTCATAACCCAGAAAAGGCTTGTACCCGATCGGGAAATTTTGAATATGCACCGGTGCGGCAATCACACCGCAGGGAATATCCAGGCGCTTGCCAACATGGCGTTCCATCTGGGTACCAAAGATGGCAGAGGGTTCCACCCGGGCGATCGCATCCCCGATGAGGCCGTGGTCATCGGTCACAATCACCTCATCACAGTATTCACCCACCTGCTCCCGGAACCAGTCTGCATCGTACTTGCAATAGGTGCCAGCCCAGACCACATGAATCCCCATTTCTCGACTGAGGATTTTCGTCATAGCCGCTGAGTGGGTGCTGTCCCCAAAGACCACCGCTTTCTTGCCCGTCAGGTTCTGGCAGTCGATCGAGCGGGAAAACCAGGCGGCCTGAGACACATAGAGCGTCTGCTCATTGATGTAGTCTTCATAATCCACAGCAGCACCCTGAGCATTGATCACCTGTTGAATCTTGCGAATGCAACGGGCCGTCTCCACCACCCCCATCGGCGTGATATCGATATAGGGGGTGCCAAATTGCGTTTCCAGATACTGGGCGGCCATGAGCCCAATTTCCCGATAGGGTACCAGATTGAACCAGGCTTGGGGCATGGTCTTCAGATTATGAACCGAGGCTCCTTCCGGAATCACCTGGTTAACTTCAATCCCCAGATCCGCCATCAGACGCTTCAGTTCAGTGCAATCGTGATGGTTATGGAAGCCCAGGGTCGAGATGCCAATGATATTGACTGAAGGCTTTTCGGTTTTGCCCTGGGGCAGATCCCCTTTTTTGCGGGCCTTTTCAATGTAGTACTGAACAATTTGCTGGAGGGTGCGATCGGCAGCCTGCAGTTCGTTAACCCGGTAGTGGTTCACATCCGCCAGCATGACATCGCCTTTGGACTCCACCTGGGCTCGGTCCACGAAGTTCTGCAAATCTTCCTGCAAGATACTGGAAGTACAGGTTGGGGTCAGCACAATCAGGTCGGGATGTTCTTCAGCATCCTTGCGGGTGATATTGTCCACCACCTTTTCTTGAGAGCCACGAGCCAAGACATGGCGATCGACCACACTGGCTGTCACGGGGGTAAAGTCCCGCTCCCGCTCCAGCATCGATCGCATGACATTGAAGTAATCATCCCCCAGTGGCGCATGCATGATGGCATGGACATTCTTAAAGGAACTGGCGATGCGAAGGGTGCCGATGTGAGCCGGACCTGCATACATCCAATAAGCCAGTTTCATAACTCTATCTCCCCTATATTGATTTTTGAGTCTTCAACCCAGTTCAGAGGCTGAGCCGAGCAGTATCCATAGCAATGACTTCCGAATTTTCTCAGAGATGGGCAGTGGACGATCGCAGTACCAAATCAGAGCAATACAAGCAAAAAACATACTCAGCAAGAGTTACAGGCTTTTTAGGTCAGGAGAATATTTAAACAATTTCAATCTTTCTTAACTCTTGTTAGCTGATCGCAATCCATTGCATAGAGGGTTTTCTAGGGGTTTCTCCTCATTTATTATCCTGGAAGTAAAGATATAGTCTGATTGAATTGACATCTCCCTGATGGCAATTCTGGGTTGGATTACGATCTCACCGTTAATCAGGAAGCAGCCTATGCTAGATCATTTACCATTGCCGCGTCAGCTCCGCCAAAAAGTAGATCGGGAACTACAACCGGGCGAATTCATCCGCTGGATCGAGCAACCCATCCCTCGTTTCTTCACACTGGAATCCATTGGAGCGGTTTTATTTGGGATTCCCTGGACTGCCTTTGCCTTGTTTTGGATGTGGGGTGCAGCCGGATTTAAGCTTCCCAATTTAAGCCATGGTTTGCAGTTTCAACACATCTTCGCACTTTTTGGAGTTCCTTTTGTTTTAATTGGGTTAGGCATGTTATCCAGTCCTTTATGGGTCTGGCAACAAGCCAAACAAACTGTTTATCTGATTACTGATAACCGAGCTATTCTCCTTACCGGAGGCGGGTCAACCACGATCAGAAGTTACACCCCCGAGCAATTGGGAAACCTATTCCGCAAAGAACGATCGGATGGGACCGGAGATGTGATTTTTGCAGTGCGGGAGTGGAAGGATAGTGATGGCGATCGCCGCACTGAAGACATCGGTTTTAAGGGCATTCGGAATCCTAAGAACGTGGAAGCATTATTAAAACAACTGGCTCAGAAGAGTCAATAATTCAGGCAAATCTATATGACGGATCCCACCCATGGCCGCCTGGTTTGGAATCACTCCACCCATCTTCCCGGCCTGATTAAAATTTTAGAGAAATTAACCCGTCAACCGGGCATTCAAACCATTACTCCGGCGGTGATTGGCAAAACTCGTTCCAACGCACCCAATTTCCAATTGAAGGTTTCCACCCCAATTCTGGGTGGATTTAAGTTAATTGGCCGCAAAGGGAAAATGTTTCAAGAAGTTTTTGTGATTACCAGTTTGGAGCGGGAAGACCTGGAAGCCGCGATCGACCAGGTGATGCCGTAGGGACGAGATTAATCCCGTCCCTACGGCATTCACCTCCCTCCGAAGCAGATTTTCAAGGTATTTCATCCCCCAACCTAAGATGTTTGGGCCAGGAATAATTCCCCAATCCCCTTTTCAGCCATATCCAGCAATTGATTCAGCTGCGATCGGGTAAAGCTGCCTTCTTCAGCCGTGCCCTGAACTTCAATCAGATGCAAGCTACTTGTCATCACCACATTGAAATCAACGGTTGCGGCCACATCCTCCGGATAGTTCAAATCCAGGAAGGGTTCGTCATTGATTAGCCCCACGGACACGGCAGCCACCTGGTGGCGGATCGGTGATTGCTTTAGATCCCCTGCTTGGAGCAGACGATCGATCGCATCCTGCAGGGCCACAAATCCGCCCGTAATCGCTGTTGTTCGAGTACCCGCATCCGCCTGCAGCACATCTGCATCCACGATCAGGGTCCGTTCTCCCAGGAGCTTCATATCCAGAGCCGCCCTCAGGCTGCGCCCGATCAGGCGCTGAATTTCCTGGGTCCGTCCGGAAATTTTCAGGGTTTCCCGCTCCTGCCGTTGGGGTGTGGCCCCCGGCAACATACGGTATTCAGCAGTCAACCAGCCCTGCCCGGAGCCTTCCAGAAATCTGGGCACCCCTGGCTGCACCGTGACATTGCAGAGGACCTGAGTCTCCCCACAATGGGCCAGCACCGAGCCCGTTGCAAACCGGGTAAAGTCATGTTCGAAGCGGACGGGACGAAGTTGATCCGATCGACGGCCATCCGGTCGTTGCCAGGTCATCATCAGTTCTCTGCCTAAAGTCCTTGTCTAATATCCTGCTGTACTGCTTCTGGAGATTGATCTCCGTTAATTCGCAACAGGCGATTGCGCCGCTCATAATACTCCAGAATGGGTACCGTGCGGCTATGAAATAACTCAATGCGCCGTTGTACGGCTTCAGGCGTATCGTCCAGGCGAGACTGGGAAGTAGACCGCTGGAGCAAAACCGGATCAGGCACATCCAGGAAAATTGCCCAATTGAGCCGCTGGCCCAGGTCATCCAGTAGGAAATCCAGTTCCTCGGCCTGAAAAGCCGTTCGGGGATAACCATCCATCAACCAACCCGTCGCCACATCAGGCTGGGCCAACCGTTGCCGCATGAACTGAATCATGATCTCATCTGGCACCAGTTCCCCTTTTTCCACACAAGATTGCAGTTGCTGGCCAAGTTCCGTCTGGTCTGTGATCGCCTGCCGCAAAACATCTCCGGTAGAAATGGGAACAATCCCCAGGTAATCACATACCTGTCTGGCCTGAGTCCCTCGGCCTGATCCCGGTCCTCCTAGAATTACCAATCTCACAGACTCGATCGCTCCTGAGCGGCTAAATTCTCGCACTCATTATTTCACGTCTCTATGGTATAGCTGAATACGAGTCCTTTATCATTCCCTTTCCTGTCGTCATGACGACTGCCGCTGTACCGAACCTTCCCCCTTCAGATCCAGCTCTGGCCGATTCTCCCCTCTGGCCAGCTCTATTACAACAATTGCTGGATGGCCAATCCCTCACCACTGCCCAGGCCGCTGACCTCATGCAGGGCTGGCTGGCTGAGGCCATCCCGCCAGTCCTGTCGGGGGCCATCCTGGCGGCCCTCCAGTCCAAACAGGTTTCTGCCCCTGAACTGGCCGGAATGGCCCAGGTGCTTCAATCCCATGCCACACCTCTCACTCTCAACCCTGCCATCACTCCCCTGATCGACACCTGTGGCACTGGTGGAGATGGTGCTTCTACCTTCAATATCTCCACCGCAGTGGCCTTCGTCGTGGCTGCAACCGGCATTGCTGTGGCCAAACATGGGAACCGATCGGCTTCCAGCAAAGTGGGTTCTGCCGATGTCCTGGAAGCATTAGGGGTGAATTTAAGTGCAGATTTCAGTCAGGTGCAGGCCGCCCTCTCCGCAGTCGGCATCACTTTTCTGTTCGCTCCAGGCTGGCATCCAGCCCTGAAAGCCGTAGCTTCCCTGCGGCGCACCTTGAAAGTGCGAACTGTCTTCAACCTGCTAGGTCCACTGGTCAACCCCTTGCGTCCCACAGGTCAGGTGATGGGCGTGTTTGACGCCCGTTTGATTGAAACCCTGGCCCAGGCCCTGAACCTGTTGGGGACTCAGCGGGCGATCGTCCTCCATGGGCGGGAAAAACTGGATGAGGCCGGGTTGGCCGACCTGACCGACCTGGCCGTACTGGAAGCAGGTCAAGTCACCGTCACCAGCTTGGATCCGCAGGCCCTGGGCCTGGAGGTCGCACCCACCAGTGCGCTGAAAGGCGGAGAAGTCGAGGAGAATGCCACCATCCTGCGACAGGTCCTCCAGGGCCAGGGCACTCGCGCCCAACGAGATGTGGTCACGCTCAACGCAGCTTTGGCCCTGCGAGTGGCCGGGAAAGCTGGGGATGAGGCAGAGGGGATTGCGATCGCCCGCGACGTTCTCACCAGTGGGGCCGCCTGGGACAAGTTGGAACAACTGGTAGAATTCTTAAGATCCTGACCCGGCAACCCTTAGCGCACGCGAAATTCCACGACATCCCGCTTAATGGTGACATCATACTCCCCAAAAAAGTTGTGCCCGAGCAGGCCAATGTCCAGTTCTGAATTGGCGATCATGACTGCCACATTATTAGCAGTCAGCCCACCCGCCTCTACCGAGTCTACAAACCCTACAGGCACCTGGACATTTTTGGCACTGGCCGTATCAACTGTCGCAGTATCCACCGGAACAACCCCCATCGCACTGGCCATTTGCTGGGTAATCACCGTGGCACTGGCTCCCGTATCCACGATCATTTCAAACCGATAGCGGCCATTGAAGGTGACATCGATCACCGGTGTGTTGCCTTCCCGCCGTTTAATTCTGACCCGATACACCTGATCCCGGGCGATCGCCTGCCCGGCGGGACTCCGAGCATTGTCCGAGGTCTGGACCGTGATGGTCGCCGGACTACTGGCAAGGGGTAGCGATCGGGGAGCCTGGCTCAGCCGACTGGCCTGCTTTTGGGCAAAACTAAGCTGGCGTTGATACTCCGGAATCTTGCTTTTAGCCAACACCTGATAGGGACTGGATGAGGGCAAGCGCTTCATCAGGTCGATCGCCTGCCGCCACTGATCAGCTGCCAAGTTCCAATCCTCAGCCGACTGAGCTGTACTGGTAATGCTGGTCGCACTGGCTGCCTTATCCAACCCCAGTTCAAAAGAATTGACCTTGGGAGAGGGAGCAGTCGGTTGACTCGCTGGGGACTCTGGTGCAGTTGGTGGAGCGACTGAACTGGCGATCGGCTGACTGGCTGGCTGGGTCGAGGGGGTTGCCGTCCCAGCAGGGGGATTATTCCTGCAGGCAACCGTCAGGGCTGTGGTCAAGCCAACCAGACAAAACATCCATACATCAGCGTGGCGAGCCATCCTCAAATCCTCTGCAGACACAATTCCATCACGGGGGCAATTCAACTGTCCACTGCTCTTTCAACCCTGTTCTTTCAGGGGCAGGGACTTTGGGGGTTGTCAGGGAAGCAGTACATCCTGCAAAAAGTGATGCGAAATCCAGGATTGAACATAGGATAATAGCACTCGTGCAATTTAGCCTCCGTAAAGATCCTATGCCTACTTTAACTGCTCAACCGGCCCTGCTTGTTTTAGCAGACGGAAGTTCTTATCAGGGTTCGTCCTTTGGCGCAACCGGCACAGTGATCGGTGAAGTCGTTTTCAATACTGGGATGACGGGATATCAGGAAGTATTGACGGATCCCAGCTATTGTGGACAGATTGTTATTTTTACGTATCCGGAACTGGGCAATACTGGCGTTAATCCTGAGGATGAAGAATCTGCTGCCCCTCAGGTGAGAGGTGTGGTTGCGCGTAATATTTCTTCTCAACCCAGTAGCTGGCGATCGACCCAATCCCTACCTGACTATCTGAAGCAACATCAGATTCCGGGCATTTATGGCATCGACACCCGGGCCCTGACTCGACGCATCCGGTCCCTGGGAGCGATGAATGGAGCCCTCTCGACAGAAATTCTTGACCCGGCTGAACTGCTGGAGCAATTGCAAAAAGCTCCGGACATGACCGGGCTAAATCTGGTACGGGAAGTGACCACCCCTGAGATCTATGAGTGGGTCAACCCGACCCCCACCCATTGGGAATTTACTACTGAGTCTGAGGCGGTTGAAAAGCCGCTGACCGTTGTCGCGATCGACTTTGGGATCAAGCGCAATATTTTGCGGCGGCTGGCCAGCTATGGGTGTCGGGTAATTGTGGTGCCCGCCAGTACCTCTCCTGAAGAAATTCTCAAGCACAATCCAGACGGTATTTTTCTGTCCAATGGTCCTGGAGATCCAGCCGCCGTTCAGGAGGGGATCGAAACTGTCAGGGCGCTCCTGAACAGTCAAAAGCCCATGTTTGGGATCTGTATGGGGCACCAGATTTTAGGGCTTTCCCTGGGGGCAGAAACCTTCAAATTAAAGTTTGGTCATCGGGGGTTAAATCAACCAGCAGGGTTAACTCAAAAAGTCGAAATCACCAGCCAGAACCATGGCTTTGCGATCAATCCCGATTCATTGCCAGAAGCAGAGGTCGAAATCACCCATCTCAACCTGAACGATCAAACCGTTGCCGGATTGCGCCATAAAACCTTGCCTCTGTTCTCAGTACAGTACCACCCGGAAGCGAGCCCCGGCCCCCACGATGGCGACTATTTGTTTGCCCGGTTTGTCCAGATCATGCAGGCAGCCCGCCAGTAAGCGCTCATAACCAATCACGCAGCAACAAAACTTTGCAACAACAATCCTTGTATAACTGCGGTTGAAGGAAGAAGCGAAATAAAATATACTGGAGCGTCGAATCCTAGGAATATGTAGTGTTAGGAGGGGTCTATTCCTGAGCCACTGACTCTGACTGTGAGCCTGAGAGGCACCCGTGAAGTCGGAGATAATTACCAACTTTTTCGTCTAACAGGCTTGTTAGATGCCTTTTCTGAACCTACTTTCCGTAAGGTACTCAACAAGTTTGTCGAAGAAGGTCCAAAGCATATTATTTTGGACCTTTCCCATATCGATTTTGTCGATAGCTCTGGCTTAGGTGCGCTGGTCCAACTGGTGAAGAAGGTTCAGGGCATCGAAGGTACTTTGCAAATTGTGACTAATCCTCGTGTAACTCAGACCGTTAAGTTGGTTCGTCTGGAGCAGTTTCTCTCCTTACAACCATCGGTAGATGCTGCCCTAGAAAAAGTTAAGTTAGCCTGATCAATCTGTCGTCGAGCACAGCCTTTAGATCGAGCCTGCAGGTGAATATCAGCGAGGACCATGATTCCAGGGAAAGTCATCTCACCTGGGATCAAGATTTGAGAGCAGCCTCACGGGGTTTGCTCTTCGAAGTCCAGAGTGCGCAGGTGCAACAGCTTTCACCTGCAGCTCTGGCTTACTTGGGAGATGCTATTTACGAGCTCTATATTCGCACCGCTTATTTGTTTCCGCCCCAGCGCCTGCGGGACTACCACCGCCAGGTTGTGGCTCAAGTCAGGGCGGAGCAGCAGGCGCATCACCTTCAATTCCTTCATCCTTACCTGAACGAGACTGAGCTAGATATTCTCAAACGGGGGAGGAATGCCGCTGCTGGCGGCCCCAAACGAGTTGATCCTGAAATTTATCAGCAGGCGACCAGTCTGGAAACTTTGATCGGTTACCTCTATCTCACCGATCCCCAGCGTCTTGCCCAACTCTTATCCAGACTGAACCTGGAAGCAGAAACGGTACACCACCATGACTCCGAAAGATCGTAAACCCAAACCCCGAAACGGCAAACCTCAGGGGAGGGCAGCCAAGTCTAAGTTCTCGCCTCGGAGATCTGCAGATCAATTCTCACCCCGAGGGTCCGCAGATCAGATCTCGCCTCGGGGATCTGCAGATCAACCTGAAAAGCCAAAACTCAGGAGTGCCGGTCAACATCCCCGATCGGATCGCCCTTCGGACATGCCCAAACGTATCCGGCGGCCTGCTGCGGGTCCGTACTATCGGGCGATGCCCCCTGAAGGAGCCCGAGAGGGGCGGACGGAAAGGAGAACCCGTCCAGCACCAGTTGTCGAGGAAGCCCCATCGGAAGATATCGATCTGATCTATGGCCGCCATCCCCTCCAGGCTGCGCTGGAAAGCCAACGATCACTCAACCGGATCTGGGTCACCGCCAAATTACGCTATGATCCCCGGTTTCACACCCTGCTGGCTCAGGCGAAACAGAATGGGGTTGTGATCGATGAGGTGGAACCTCAACGGCTGACTCAGCTCACCCAAGGAGCTAATCATCAGGGGATCGCCGCCCAGGTTGCCCCCTATAACTATGTGGAGCTGGGAGATTTGATCACTCAGGCAACCGCCAGTTCTACCCAACCCGTATTGATCGTGGCTGACCATATTAACGATCCCCACAATCTAGGTGCGATTATTCGAACTGCTGAAGCCTTGGGCGCACAGGGATTAGTCATTCCCCAACGACGAGCTGCGGGCATCACCTCTACGGTGATGAAAGTTGCCGCCGGGGCCTTGGAATTTCTACCCGTGGCACGAGTGGTCAACCTGGGACGCGCGCTTCAGGAGCTGAAAGCAGCTGGCTTCTGGATCTATGGTGCCGAAGCTACATCAGGCCAACCCGTCCACACCGTTCAGATTGCCCATCCCACCGTGCTGGCGATCGGCTCGGAAGGAGAAGGGCTAAGTTTGAGCATTCAGCGCGCTTGCGATACTCTGGTTTCCATTCCTCTCCAGGGAAATACCCCCAGCCTGAATGCATCCGTGGCTACAGGCATGTTACTTTACGAACTCTTCCGGCAACGTTGGATGCAAACGATCCCCTTACATAATTCTTCTAAGGGAATTGAAAAAACAATTGCTAAAGAGTATAACAAAGTGTGAATATTCAAAAAGTAAGATTGCTGATGCTGTTTACCGTAGTTCCGAAACAGACCTATATAGCCATTTCTATATAGCTTGCCTGAACGGACGCCGTACACAGGTGATTTCGCTGGTGACGCTCAATACCACCCCTTAGTTGCGTTGGCAAAGGAACAATGAAAGATATTTATACCGGTGTTTTACAGGTTTTAGGGTTGGCTTGGTGGGTTGAAGTTAAGACCGATAAACCCCGCTGTACCTACTACTTCGGCCCCTTTGAAAGTGCAGAGTCTGCCCAGTCTGCCCAGGGGGGTTATGTAGAGGATTTGGAAAAGGAAGGCGCTCAGGGGATCGCAGTCGATGTTAAACGTTGCAAGCCTTCCTCCTTAACCGTGGGCGAGGATGCAGATGGTAAAGCGGTGCCGACCCGGGTTTTCAGCGGTCAGATGCAATAATGTCCTGACAGTCTATCGGGTCAAGTGCGGATTCGATTGAATCCAGCCTTCAATATCCTGCAGCACTTGAGTCGGAATCTCCCAGGGGAACAAATGCCCTGCATTGGCATAACTCTGCCAGGTTCCCTTTTCCAGTTCTCGAGCTGTCATTAGGCTGGATTCCAGGGTAATGTGATAGTCCTGCTCTGCGGCCAAAATCAGAGCAGGGCATTTGATTTCCTTCAGATCACCGTGACGATCGTACCCCGATCGGAGTGCCTGCGAGAGGGCTCTCTTAGCCCGACCAGAAGTTTTTAAATAAGCCGGTAAGGCTGCTTTCGCTAGATATTGGTAGGCGGTTTGATGATGCCGCTGAATCAGGTAGCGGTAGAGGGATCGCTTCCCGAAATATTCAATATGCCAGGGCCGCCCCGGTTGCAGCCAATTCAGGATGGAGGCCACCCCAGTCCAGAGTTCATCCTGCCAGGTGACGGGGGGATGTTTACTTCTTGGAGAGGCAGAGGTTGCGATCAGGATCAGCCCACTGATCCGATCGGGAACTCTGAGGGCCAATTCCAGAGCCAGGATCCCTCCCAGGGACCAACCCAGAACCAGACAGCGAGAAATGTGGTGCTGATCCAGAAGTCTTTCCAGGTCAGCCAAGTGATCCATCATCGTGAACTCTTCCTGGGTGTGGCTACCCCCATAGCCCCGCAGATCAGGAGCCAGGGTCAGAAACTGACGGGACAGGGGCTCACAGAACACACCCATACATTCGCCGGAACCAGGATGACCATGGAGACAGAGAATCGGAAAACCCTGGCCTTGTTGCAAAACTTTGAGATTGAGAGCCTGGGACATTGCAATCTGGAGGAATGGATATAACATTGACTGGCAGCATTGGAAAACGCAGATGGGCCGAATTTTCATCTCTGCCGGACACGGTGGTTTAACAAGGGGGGTGCAAGACCCGGGGGCAATGGTTGCCGAGACCACAGAAGCCAGGGAAATGATCCTCACCCGGGACCTGATTGTCACAGAGTTAAGATTGCGTAACCTGGATGTGCTGGCCGTTCCCGATGATCTCAACTTAACCCAGACCATAGACTGGATCAACGTCCGCGCCACCCGCGAGGATGTGGCGCTAGAGATTCATGCCGATGCTTTTTCTAACCCCACGGTCCGAGGGGCCAGCGTGTTCTACATCGCCAATAATGACGATCGTAAAGCCCATGGCGATCTATTGTTACTGGCTTTGCTGCGGCGAGTCCCCCAATTGC
Source organism: Leptolyngbya sp. 'hensonii' (assembly GCF_001939115.1). Lineage (GTDB taxonomy): Bacteria > Cyanobacteriota > Cyanobacteriia. Next base: position 84,507 of record NZ_MQTZ01000054.1, read on the forward strand.
TGAGTCGGGGAGCCCGTCCCGATACGGCCACCGGGGTAGGGCGTCTGGCCTTCTGTCGCCAGATTGCTGCCCCTTCTCTGCTCCTGGAGATTGGGTTTCTCACCAATCCAGACGATCGGTTCATTATCCAGACCCGGCGTCGGGATATTGCCCTGGGGATCGCCGATGGCCTTTCTTCCTGGAGTCGGGCCATTTCCGGCGGTAGCCTCCCCCCATCCCCCCCTACGTCTGGAACTGGCCCCTCAGAGATTGTCATCACAGTCAATGGCCAATTCCATGACGAAAAAGGCATTTTACTGAATGGCAATCCCTATGTTCCCGTCGATTTAATTGACAGCCTGGGCATCGAGATTCCTCGCACCGGGCAAGTTCGCCTGGTTAACTATCGCAGCATTGTCTATATCAAAGCGATCGAACTGCGTGATTTGAATCTCTCGGTCACCTGGGACAATAACAATCGAACTGTCAGCCTGCGATCGATTCTAAAGATCTACCCCGCCATGCTGGATCAGATTATGGGCCGGGGCCAGACCTCGGAAGTCCAATTGATGATGTTCTTGAAAACCAACCACGAATCTTCCCTGGCCCAGTTTCCAGACATTGCCAAACTCTATCGAGAGGAGGCTGGTATGGAGGGCGTCAACTATGACATTGCCTTCTGCCAGATGTGTGTGGAGACTACTTTTTTACGGTTTGGGGGTGACGTGAAACCCTCCCAGAATAACTTTGCCAGCTTGGGATCAATTGAGGGTGAACCTACTGGCGCAACCTTCGCCAGCACCCGACTCGGTGTCAGAGCCCATATTCAGCATCTGAAGGCTTACGCCACCAAGGAACCCCTAGTGCAGGAACTGGTCGATCCCCGGTTTCGCTTTATCACCCGGGGCATTGCCCCCCAACTAGAACAACTAGGGGGCCGATGGTCTGCTGATATGGAATACGGCAGCCGCATTTTGGCCCTGGTTAGACGGCTCTATGAGTCCTCCGGACTACTCTAATGGGCACAGGGTTATGATGGGCTAATACAGTGACCTGACGCTTGGCAGCATGGAGCAGAACTATTTTGACCAGGGCGTGGAAAAAGCCCGACAGGGGGATCTGGTGGGGGCGATCGCAGCCTTTGATCAGGCCCTGCAAACCCATCCCCAATCCGCTACCACTTACCACCGGCGAGGGCTGGCCCGGTTCAATCTGGGAGACTTGGCCGGGGCGATCGCAGATTATACCCAGGCCCTTCAGATCCAGCCTGACTTCTCAGAGGGTTACTTTGCCCGGGGGCTGGCCCAGATGGCCCAACATCAGCTCCAGGCTGCCCTGAAAGACGCAAATCAAGCCCTCCAACTCAATGCCGATCACGCCGCAGCCCGCCACCTGCAGGGAACCTTGCATCAGCGTCTGGGTAACACCCAGACGGCGATCGCCAGTCTGAAACAGGCTGCCCAGCTCTACCTGGCCCAAAAAGATGCCGAGAATGGTCGTCGCTGCCTAGAGACCATTCAGCAACTCCAGAGCGTGCTGATCCAGAGAAGTAAAACCCAGTCCTCTGCCCTGCAACTGGTTCAAACTGAAGACTTTTTCCAGCAGGCCCTGGATAAACTTCAGCAGGGAAATTACAGGCAGGCCCTGGAAGATTTCAACTGGTTGATCCAGGTTGAGCCCCAAAATGCCAGAGCCTACTGTTATCGGGGCATCGTCCGGAGCCGGTTGGGCAACCCCCAGGCAGCTATGCAGGACCTGGCCCAGGCCCTGCAGCTCACTCCACAGGACGATCAGATGCGGCTGAGCCGGGGGCTGCTTCGGATTGAGTTAGGCGACTGTTGGGGTGCGATCGAGGATTTTAACTCTCTTCTCCAACAGAATGATCGCAACCCAGGGGCGTACTGCTATCGAGCCCAAGCTTATAGTAAGCTCGGCAACCACCGGCAGGCGATCGAAGACTATTCCCGGGCACTGGCACTACAGCCAGATGCAGCCGAAATCTACTGTGACCGGGCTGCCGCTCGTTTTGCCTTCCAGGATCAGCGGGGAGCCCTGGAAGACTACCAGCGAGCCGCCAATCTTTACTTCGATCGGCAGGATTGGAACCGCTACCGGGTCATCCTGGACAAAATTAAACCTCTGCAAACGGCCCAGGCCAGCGCCAGGGTTGACCCTGCCCCCCAC
>NZ_MQTZ01000055.1 GCF_001939115.1 Leptolyngbya sp. 'hensonii'
GGGGAGGGGCGATCGCTCCGTTGACACAGAATTTCAAAATGACGTTGGTGAACCTCATCCCCAATCCATCGGTGATAGATAGAATTGTGGACCTGCAGGCTATGCCCCATTTGGGCGGCTGCAAGCTCGGATAGTAGACCAAAACTGATGGAGCGGATCGCCCAGGCATGTCTCAGGTCATAGGGATTGAATGGAATGCCCATCCGATTGAAGGCGACTTGAACCCGATGCCCCAGTTCCCCATTATTTGGCCCTGTGCAGTTGGGAACCAGCATTTCTTTAACACTCCATGCATCAGCCCATTCAGGGTAAATAGGCCAGATGCGACGGGGACCAGTTTTAGACCTGGCTCCAGCTTTTTCAATAATTTCAGCGATCGGGAATCGATCCAGGTTCAAATAGAAAATCTCGTGATTCCGCAACCCATAAACGGCGATCGCAGCATACGCCCATCGCCAGGAACCAGGCGAGAGCCGGTAGTAACATTCAGCAATCAGGTCATCACTGGGCACATCCCTGGGGGAAACCTGCTTGGGAGAGTAAGAGCCAATCAGGGGCTTTAGATCTACCTCAAGCCCAGCAAACTTGGTCAGGGCTGACAAAGCAATCACATACCGTTTCCTAGTGCGGGTATCGGGTTCGGTTTTGGCAATTAGCCCCAGCAGTAGCTCAGCCGTAATGGGCTGATCAGGAAGATGTTTAAAGACATTGTGATAATCAGTCTTCCAGGTCAGTTCTGATTGGGGGGTGCGTTTATTGCGATTGAAATAATCTAATTCAAATCGGGCGATCCATTGGGAGGCAGTTTCAGGATTGGCTGGAGTCTGCTTTAAGTACGGCTCCCAGCTAAATTCTCTACAATCCAGCAGAGCACCTATTTTCCTGGCTTCTGCTTCGGCCAATTTTAGACCAGCCGGGTTTGCTCTGAGACCCAACGATATGCGCTGCTGCTTCGGCTCTCCCTGGATGCCAGGTTTGGGTGGAAGTGTAGCTCGCAAATAGAGGCGATCGCCTAATTGTTGAATGACCACTCCAACACTGGCAGCTTTCAATCGTCCGTTTGCCTGGGAAATTTTTCCAGTCAACTCCATTGGGGAAAATTGGGGGAATCAGGAAAACCTTATCTAGCCTCAATTCGGCTTGCCTAAAAATTGCCTAAAAATTGCGGTTGAATCAGCCTATATTAGCGTGAATTATCGGAATACATACAAATTAACAAAGACTGAAAGCGTTGGTTTTCCTTGCTTTCAGCCCTTATTTAGTCAAATAAAATATGCCAGGAACCAGACTTGAACTGGTGACACGAGGATTTTCAGTCCTCCAAAAAGTCTTGATATACCTGGATTTCAGCTACATAAATAGAAAATTACACCACTTTTACACCATTCACAGATTTCTTAGACTTTTTTAGGCAAATCTTGACATTTTGAGAGACCAGTAACTCAAAGCCTATATAACAAGAACTTATGAATCTGGTCTGCCTCAGATAATGGACAAAACTAGCTTCATTGCTTAGTCTTCTAGAATTTCCTCCAATTCAGCTAGGATATCTTCTAGCCTTTTTCGTCGGTCAGAGTATTGCCACGTTCTAGTCTCTTTTGCTCTGGCAAAAACTTTTTTCAGCCTTTCTTGAAGGGGATCAAACTGAGGTTTCGTATCAATTCTTAACTCTTTGACCCTTATCTTAATATCTTCTACTGACAGTTGCTTTTCTATTGCATCCTTTAATAGTGCCTGCTGTTGCTCTTCCTCCTTTACCCGCCGAATCTCACCAGCATGGCGCACATCAATTTTGCCAGCCCTTACCGCTGCAAGAATTGACTCAGGAGCATTTAGGAGAGGCAGCTCAAAGCGCATAAAGTGGCTGAATCGAATCCCAAGAAGCTCGAATACTCGCTCAACAGTCACCCGAACTTCATTACCCGACATGAGTCGGGTAGCGCTCTTTCTTTTATTACCCGACTCGTGTCGGGTAACTTTCCCCTTGTTCTCATTCTCGATTCGATACAAACCGGACTTGGCTTCAGCAACGGAGCATCCTAATTTGAATGCTAATTCTTGCAACACTGCATCGACCCTATCTACCGCATTTAGATCTTGCCGCTGTACGTTTTCGAGTAATGCTAATTCCCAAGCTTGCTCATCAGTCAGGTTCCGAATAACAACTGGTACTTTTTCAAGGTTAGCTAGCTTTGCGGCTCTATACCGCCGTTCCCCAGCTACAAGGCTATATCGTCCATTAGCGATCGGTCTAACAATCAACGGTTCCAGGATGCCATGTTCTTGAATCGAGACTGCTAATTTCTCTAGCGCTGCCTCATCAAAATATCGTCTAGGTTGTTTTTCTGGTAAGGCGATCGCTGACCAAGGAATCTGCCGTGCCAACTCTTGTTCACCAGCAGTTCCTTCCTGATTGTTAGTTTGAACAACCGAGAGAGACTTTTCTGGCTGGGATTTCAGTCCTTTTAGCCCCTCGAATGCACTCTTTTTACGTTGTACTCCCGCCACTCCATCTCCTGCTTAATCTCTTGTCCTAGCGCTTGATAGCTTAACCATGCTTTCTGAGCGATCGCTCCACCAAAATCTTGTACCAATGCTCCATGATCAGGTGCTTCCTCAAACACAGCTAGCTGTTGAATTTCTGTTTCAAAGACTGGAATCTTCTCTTGGTATAAAAATTCTCGTGCTGTCATTCGCTTCGTATGTTTATCTGTTCGCTTAGGTGGACGCACCATTGTAAGCAACACCTTATACGGAGCTTGTAGCTGCTCTAATGTCCGCACAGTTTGTAATAAAGCGTGCAAGTCCAAAAAAGATGGCCTAGAGGGTAAAACGAGGAGATCGCAGTTTTCTGCCAAAACTTGAATATCTTCTGGCTCAGGATGTGCTTTCGTATCAACAATTACGTAGTCGTACTGTTGCTCTTGTAAGTGAGTCTGAACAATAGAGGAATCAATCGTCTTAAAGGGAAAAGATTCTCTGTTTGCCCAAGTCAATGCTGAATCATTTGGATCTCCATCTACTAGCAAGGTAGAACCCAAAGTTTGAAAATAAGCCGCAAGATGTACTGCTGTTGTGGTTTTTCCAATTCCGCCCTTACGACCTGTAATTGTTATAACCACGACCTCTCCTCACATAAAGCCTGTTTCATTTCCTGTTTTATGGCTGCTTCTCCTTATGAATGCAAGGGATAATTCTGGAAGGACGTAATGCCCATCCGGGAACTTTCGAGCGCCATCTTTATGAATCAGCATAGAGAGGTAGCCAATTTTAGGTGCAAGAAGGGCAAGGGGCAATCTGGTTAGCCTCCAAAATGACGAGCTAACAAACGTGAAATATCTTAATAAAAGGCTGAGAAGTAGTTATTTTGTCATAGGGAACTTTCGAGTTCTTAAAACTTGAATCCGGGAACTTTCAAGGTTAACTCAAAGGTATTACCGGGAACTTTTGAGCGAAATTATATAGGATTTCCGGGAACTTTTGAGTTCTAATCCGGGAACTTTTAAGGTCAGAATCGGGAACTTTCAAGTTTAAAACCGGGAACTTTTGAGTTCCAATTCGGGAACTTTCGAGGCCAAAAAATCAAATAACTCATTGATATCTGTATCGAAGTAGGCTAAAGACTCTTATGACTATTAAGACTATATAAGACTACGTAAGACTAGGATCGTTCGTTCTCTTTTATATTTTTAATTTATGTTTTAAGACCTAACTATGGCTCCAGCGAAACCACCTGTCTCCGTCGCAAAGAGCGTCCCCTTTGAAATTATTCGAGCAGAAACTACTCTCTCCAAATACCCAATTCACAATTTGGTTAAAGGCAAGCCAACAACGATCGATATCCGGACAGTGGATCGACAGGGAAGGAGTATTCGATGGGAGGTCTCTGCCAACCAAAAGTACGGTTTACCTGGTCAGCTTGCTTATAAACTCGATACTCTTGTTATTAACCGTCAAATAGAAGAATCTGGACAACCTATTCCAGAGATCATTTCACTCGGAAGTCTACGTCAAATCTGTCAAGCTCTAGGCTTAACCGACTCTGGTAAAAACAAGAAGAACATTACCCATGCACTCCAGCAGAATGCTTTGACTGGTATTACTGCCTGGTTACGGTACAAAGGTAAGGACAAGGTTGAACACGAATTGAAAGCCACTTTTACTCGCTACAACGTTATCTTTACAGGTCAACAAATGCCTAATGGGCACAGTGCAGACGGTGTTTATCTCATCCTAAGCCAGACATATCGGGAAGTTCTTGCTCAATCTCCTACACGCCCCTTGGACTATGAGTACCTCAAAGCATTGACTCCGACTGCTCAACGGTTCTACGAGATCATCAGCTATCAGATCTTTGCAGCCTTGAAATACAACCACTCTCATGCTCGTCTACGATATTCAGACTACTGCCTTTACTCAGCTCAGACTCGGTATGAGGATTTGAGTGCCGCTAGAAAGCAGATGTACAAGGTGCATCAACCTCATTTGAAGTCTGGCTATCTTGCACAAGTTGAGTTTGAGGGAGGTTTTGACCAGGAGGGGAAACCAGATTGGATAATGTCTTATCAACCAGGACCTAAAGCTAGAGCCGAGTATGAGATTTTTACCCGTAAACGGAAGTCCAGAAATGAATTCTATAGCCAACCCGTTATTGATTCTTCTACGTTAGAGGCTGAGTTAATGGATGAGGAAGTTCCTGAGGAAGAGAACCTTTTCCAGCAAAGCCTTGCCTGGGATTTAGTGAATGACGTACTCAATAAAATGCGTCGAGTGCCTTAAACATCTATTCTGAACCGTTCTAAAGCTTGTGGTAGCGATTTCTGATCTGCTCTTGGCAAAAACCATAGGCCATCCCAACTCTCCTACAGGGGCGTTCTCCAAGCCTCTGTAGCAATTGCCTTAAGACACAAGCAATTCTGGCTAAGAGATGTTCATGCTCTACAACGTCTTCGGCTCACTCTGAAAAATGTTCCACAGTCATTTCAGAGTGATTTTACTCTGGACTGTTTTTGAAAAAAGATGAATTATTACAGTTGTCTGGCTAGATATCGATAGTCGCATACTCGTGGAACATTAGAAAACTTTTTCCCATTGGGGGATTGTGTGGAGGATCGTGAATTTCTGAAACGACAAGTTCTCAATCTTCGTCTTGCAGGAGTTACCACTCCAGAGATCTGTAGAAACCTCAGTTTAGATCTTGATACTGTTCTTGCGTGGCTCATTAACGAACAACTTGTTCATACAGTAGCCCTCTTAGATCCTGAAGAACCCGTAAGGGGTAGCCACAAAAAATATAATTGGGTTCATCTGAGTACGATCATGTCACGACTGAGTGAGCCAGCATCCCGTTATGGTTACTCTGGAGATCTTTGGACACCGTGCCGTTTGATCTCTCAGTTCAATTTGCCACGAGGTACTGTTTACCGATGGATTGAGAAGACAGACCTCACATTTACCAATCGGCTCCGTTCTCAGTTTTTGAATAAGGGGCAGTATCAGCGGTGGATCACTACTATCCTTCCTAAGATCGCTGCGTTGGTGGAGCGTCGTAAAGCCTTGCTGTATTTGCTTGATGAATTGAGACCAGAGGATTGCCCGAATACACACATAATTTGGGAATCGGCGCAAGATTGCGAAGAGTCAGAGGCAGGAGACCCTACTTTTATTTATGGTATTAGCTCTACAGGACGTATTGCCGGACAACTGCATTGGTGTCGTAAGCGGGTAGCCTCTGGGCAGGTACTCCAAATTTTACAGGGATTTCTCAGTATCCACCCTCAACGGGAGATTGTCATTTTAGCTCGAATGAAAAGTACGTATCGAACTCGGTCTATCCAGGATTTTTTGGAACAGCAGCCAAACTTACGGCTTGTTACCTTTTAACCAGAGCGGCATTGTAGTTGCCGCGAAGTAAATGGCGTTTGGCTTCCATCGGGTTAAAAGTAATGGGTTGTAGTCCGGCTACCTTACGGCGTTGATTCACGTAGTGAAGTAAGTGCTGTTTCTGCCGAACAACGCCAGGAAAGTTGTAGTAGGGGAGGGAGGCGATCGCCTCTTCAATGACTGATTGAGGTTGAAATATTAAATCTTCCATGTGCCGCTCAATCCTTCTCCAAACCCTGCTCGTGACTTGTACTGAAACTGTAGATCCCTTGAAACCAATTGAGTAGCTCTGGAAATGAAGGGGAGTATCTTTCATGTCATAGCTATGCAATCGGGCAAATGCTTCATGAGTGCCCTCAGTGGCAAGTAATACAAAGGAATGCCTAAACCGTAAGTACTGTACCCGTGCCTTACCTTGCCGTTTCATCCGCATCCGAGCCGTTCGGCAAGAGGTAACGTGGTAGGCAGCTCGAATTTTTTGGTCGATCGCGGCTGGGTCTTTGTTCAGAGGTATGTCTCTTAACACATACCGGGTATATCCAAATCTGGCGTAGTCGATCGCAATTCGACGTAAGAAGTCACCCAGTGATTGGGCTTCCCATTGTGCCATAACCCTCCATCCAGAAATAGCGACTGGTTGATAGGCTCAACCAGCCAAAAGCCATAACAGCAAGCTACCCAGTCGCAGACAGCCGTCTGCGAGCATACGGGCAGCGGTAGCAGTCCAGTTGCCGCCGACCACTTTCCAATAAGCTGCAACTTTAGTTGTCGTTTCAGTCAGTTATGAACCTTGAAGAAACGATGTCTTATTGGTGTCAGCAAGAACGCTGCGATCGATAAATGCTGTCTTTTGGATTGTTAGTGAACTGTCTTTTGAGTTTGTCTCGTCATCCGAACTCCGTTTCGTAGAGTACCTGTGACGGCTGTGGTGGTTTACGAATGCCCCCTGTTTCAGGGACACTCGTAAACCCACGACAAAACGTCAGACTACGTGATCAATGTGAGTTCCGTCAGTGCTTTCGTTGTTGGTTATCTATATCGGTTACCAGCCGATACCCAAATGTTCATTGGACTGCCCAGCCCGCTGTACACGGCTTCAAAAAAGCCCTTCTACTTGCACCACGCTCCCAGACTCCTGCGTTTGACACCTGGTCTGTACTTGACCAGGCACCGGCTTACCACGTCCGGCAGCGAGAGTCCTTCCCCGATTAGTCATAACAGTTGGCAGAGAAAGTCTTGTCACTAGTTGATTACTATCAACAGAACATACATACCGAGGGGTATCCCCTTTTCATTTCAGATTTCAGGAAGCAGAAAGCAGAAGCTCTTCCTTACTGATATGCAGTCTCTTCGTCGTTGGGCACAACTCTTTCTCTCCTCACCAGCAAGCGGTTTCCCGCCTTTCATCGTTGAGCTTTTCATGTTGGTCTTATTGAGACCATACCCGGAGATGTCATACTCCGGTCGCCACAGTCACCCGTGTACGAACTCCCGACGCTGGCAGAGGTTACACGCCATAGAACTTCCGTAGGCTATGTCCCCTCTGATGGATTTTCACCATTTCTGTTATGACGGCCTTCTTTCTGAAATTAGAAAAAAGGTCTGTCTCGGTCGCCCCCTTTCATAAATGAGCGTTCACTTTATGGAATAGAAGCACGGGATTACTCTTTAACGGTCATCTCTCTTCGAGATGTCTTGTATAAAGTATTACTCCGTACAGCCTTCCTCGTGCTGGGCGAGCGATTCTCATCGCACCCAGCGCTACGGATAACAGCACAATGCTTTCGGGGTAAATCGAAAGCAGCCCCTTAGCCAGAATGGTAAGCTCTGGTTTACCGGGGTGTGCCGTCACACGATCAAGTAGCTGTTCCGGTTGCCATGTTGGGCGATTCAGGAACACAGCCATTAAGATTGGAAGATAGCGAAAAGAAATAGTAAATTAAAGCAAATTCTCAGTGCAGTAATTGGTGAGTAATAGGCAAAGAAAATTGTTTGGTGCGATCGCACCAACAGTGAAAAGAAAAGCAGGGACAAACCCGCAAGAAAGAAAGACAGCTCACGGGTATAAGTATGTCCCCGCGAACCTTTAAGTAACAACCAAAGGAAACGTATCAACATCATCAAAAGCACACAAGAGAATCACAAAATGACTCCATAAAAAATGAGCTTTCAACCTATAGGTGAAAAGCTCATTGTTAAGGTTATTAATAATACAAGGAGAGCAAGCCCCACTCAGGGGCTGATGTTCTGTTAATAATGAAATCAACAAGGCTGAATCACATAGGCATCTTCAAACCAAATTGCTCGAAAGCGATCGCCTGCAATCTGCCCAAGTGACGCATGGATCTGAACCTGTCTTTGGGTTACCCAGTCCTGAAGCTGTTGGTCATCGCCCATCATGAGTTTTGTAGCAACTTCAGCGAGAGCTACGGTTGGACTGGTTACCACTATCCAGAATTGCTTTTCTCCATCATAGGGTTGCAAGGATTCACGAGGCACTATATCTATTTGCCCCTCAAAGTAAGTTGTATTAATTTTGTTCATAATTGATCTCTCATAAAAGCCAGAGCACCCAACGAGGTACTCTGGGTTGTTTGTTAAGAGTGTTCAGTTCATCTCAGTGCCGTTTCGGTCATATGAGGCAAACGGGAAAAGGCTAAGGGAGGTCGTTAACCTAAACCCTTAACCTTCTAAAATGAGCTAGCGCAAGAGCGTCAGCACTTTTTCGATCACCTCTGTTCCCATTCTTTCGTTAGACGGAATAAACACCCTGCGTCGCCATGAGATGATCTCTGTGAAACACCCTGCTGCTTTGAGCTGATCGCAGAGTGCATCAGAGACCGTTCCTGTTAACTCCAGGCGAAGTTCACTCATCACCGTTGATGACCGCAGTGACAGCCCTCCAGGAAGAGGAAAGCTTTGCCGTTGGGACATCACAACGTGGAAGATTTCAGAAGCAGAGAGATCGACTTGATGTAGCCCTAACGAAGCTGCAATGTGCTGCATCTTCTCTGGCTCAATCACTCGTCCAAGGAGTTGTTCTCCTGTATCTGTTTGGAGACGAAATACCCGTAGGTTCTCCGAATCCAAGGAATTCCAGATCGGCAGGAGCAATCCGCAGATGAGGAAGAACCGCTTTGTTGAGAAAGTAGGGGCTTCTGCCACCTCCTTTTCCCAGAAATGTTGCCATTCTTCCTGAGGAACCGATTGCCACGAGCTATGGGTTAGCTCTGCTTGGGTGATCTTGCTTCTTCCAGTTGGTCGCACCAATGCCATCCGTGGGACGACTGCTCCAGCTTCATCAACAGTTGATGAGGTAGGAATAGCCACCGCTGCACGGACTGACCGGGTGTTGAAAACCAAACGCCCTTGATGCTCCATGAAGAGCTGCAATGCTGCTGACGCAGACAGAACCTCTGTTGTCTGAGTTTCTTCAACCTCGACACAGATGGTCTCTGCACCGGATGCGTGGGTATAGACCACGTTACGGTTTAAGACCTCGAACTTCTCAGCTCTGAGGGTTTCTACCCCAAGCTCAAATGTTCCAGATGAGATCGCGGCCTCAATCCTGGTTTCAAGCAACAGCTCAAACACCTCGAACAAGTCATTCTGAAGCTGAATGGGTAGTGCCAGTAGCCGATTGAGAAACTGCTGAATGTTTGGCAGATTCTCCCTCAATTGGCCTTCATCAGTCTTCAGGGCTAGCCCGGTTGAGGCTTCAAAGTGAGCCAATGAACAGCACTTCACCTGCCCCGAATAAAGGAGCGTAAAGAGGTGATGGAGGGCTGCTGCTGCATAGATCGATTCCAAGTTATCCTTCGGATCAAAGAGTCCTTGACCTCCGGTTTGTCGTTGACCTCGTGTGAGTGCCCCTAGTGCATCAAGCCGTCGAGCAATGGTTGAGATAAACCGCCGCTCTCCGCGCACATCCGTAACAACAGGTCGAAAGATGGGAGCGATCGCCTGGTTCGTCCGGTGACTCCGGCCTAACCCTTGAATCGCGTTATCTGCTCTCCAACCTGCTTCCAGCAAGTAATGCACCCGTCGCCTTGTATTGCGGCAGTTCAGATCCGCATGATACGAACGTCCTGTGCCACCCGCATCGCTGAAGATGAGCACCTGTTTTTCGTCACCCATGAAAGCGAGGGCTTCATCCAAGTTGGCTGAGCCTGGGCGATTACTCACAAAGAGCCGTCCAGTTTCTCGCTCACAAAGAATGCGTTGCGATCGCCCTGTCACTTCTGCCACACGATCATGACCAAAGTGATGAATCAACTGATCCAATGCTCCTGGTAAAGGAGGCAGGCTTGCTAAGCGTTCAATGAGTGCATCTCGCTGGGCTACCGCCTCACGAGACAAAACTGGATTCCCGTCAGCATCAACAACCGGACGAGACAAGACCTGTCCTTCCTCCGTGGTGTACTCCTCATAGAGATGCACCGGAAAGGCATGAACCAGATAGCTCATGACATTTTCGCGGGGAGTGATGTCGATGTTCAGATCGTTCCATTCCTCTGTCGGTATCTCTGCTAAACGTCGCTTCATCAGCTCTTCGTTCGTGGAGACAACCTGGATGACCACTGCCATACCTGCTTCCAGATCCGATTCAATTGCTCGAATCAGGATGGGGCATTTGATCGACGTGATCAAATGGTTGAAAAACCTTTGCTTGTGGGATTCAAACGCAGATTTCGCAGCCATCTTTGCAGCTCGATTGCGCGTGCTACCATCACGACCGACAATGTTGCAGATTTGCAGGGCTTGCTCCAGGTGATTGTGGATGACGATAAACGCATCCGCGTAGGCATCGTAGATGGCAATCTGCTCAGCCGTCAGCGGAACGTCTAAAGCTTCATACTCCACCCCTTCAAAGCTGATGTTACGGGCAAAGTAAAGCCCTAAGGCTTTCAGATCCCGACAAACCACTTCCATTGCAGCAACACCACCAGACTCGATCGCGGAGATAAACTCTGATCGGCTCGCAAAGGGAAAATCCCCTGTTTGCCAGAGTCCTAACCGTGACGCATAGGCTAGATTGCTCACTTTCGTTGCACCCGTGGCAGAGACATAAAGTACCCGTGCCCCTGGCAGTGCATGTTGTAAACGCAGACCCGCTAATCCTTGCTGAGAAGCTTGCTTGAGTCCACGACTCCCTAACTCTGCGATCGCATTACCCATCGCGTGAGCCTCGTCAAAAGCGATCACCCCCTCAAAATCAGACCCAAGCCAATCAATGAGTTGCTCTAGCCGTGACTTTTTACCCTGCCGACTGGTGCCGCGCAGCGTAGCATAGGTTGTGAACAGAATGCCTTGAGCGAGAGAAATGTCGGTTCCTAAATTGAACTGTGACAGCGAGTAAACCTGGGCTTCATCACCTCCTAAAGCAGACCAATCCCGCCGAGCGTCTTCGATCAGTTTGTCTGACTTTGACACCCATAGTGCTTTGGTTCGCCCCTGCATCCAGTTGTCCAAAATAACACCAGCAACCTGGCGCCCTTTGCCTGACCCTGTACCGTCTCCCAGAAACCATCCTCTGCGAAATCGCACTGCATCGGGATCGTCGCTGCTACAAACTTCAACCGAGTCAAACGATTGATCAACCTTGTAGGCTCCACTCAAAAACTGCGTATGAGCCTCACCCGCGTAGACTACACTTTCCAGTTGCGCCTCTGATAACAGCCCCTCAATTACCTGTTTAGGTAGCCGAGGACGGTAGGTTGGTGCAGGTGGACGCACTGATGCCAGAGCAACGGACTCACACAACGTCGTTGGATGAGGTTTTGCCCCTTGAATCGCAATGCGTTGAGGATGATAAACCTCATAGAGCGTCGCTTCCAGGGACTTCTTCTCAGTCACCTCAATGAGGTTGTACTGGAGTTCAGTGACCTCATCCCAGATTGAGATAGGGGTTGCCGCAGGGGACTCCGATAGTGGTGGTTCCGGCTCAGGCAATACTTCCGTAACCGACGCAGACTCCTCAATTGGGCGAGTGCTTCGTTTCAGACAGATGTCGAGTTCTGGGACAGAAATCACCTCTGGGGCAGAGACCTCATTCACTGGCTGAACTTCACTTCGTGGGGGAAGCGACTTCAGCAAGTAAGCAACCTTAGCTATCTCTAGCGATCGCACTTTGGTTGGCTGCTGATTCACGGGCAGAATTATCCATTCCGTGCCGATGTCCAGGGTGATAGGTTCTCCCTCAGGTGCTTGCTTATCAATGATCGTCAATCGAGTTTCGATCGAAGTGCCATGTTTGGCATAGACCTCACCCGACAGCACGACTGTTGCTCGCACACACACCTGATCTTCCAGTCCAGCAAAAGCTGATTGCCAGAATGAGGAGGTAGGAGAGAACCAATGTCCGGTAATCAGTACCATACGTCCCCCTGGCGTGAGTCGAAGGAACGCTGAGCGCACATGTTTCCCTGTAGCCTGAGGATTCCGCCTGTCCTGTTTCGGGGAAGCCGAAAAGGGAGGGTTCATCAGTACAACCGACGGGCGGATTGTCTCAGGTAGAAAGTCATGAATCTGTTCCGCATTAAACGGGTAGATTGGACTTTTAGGAAACAAGAGCTTAAGAAGCTGTCGTCTGCGATCGCTTAATTCATTGAGAACGACTTCAGCTCCCCGTAATGAGCAGAACCGAGCCAGAATGCCAGTCCCGGCTGATGGTTCTAACACGAGGTCTTCTGCACGAATTCGCGCACAGTGCGAGGCAACATATGCTAATTGCAGCGGTGTTGAAAACTGCTGCATTGCGATCGCCTCTTCACTGCGACGAGTATGGGTGAGACCTAAACTCTCCAGACGAGCAAACTGCTGAAGTACAGTCATAGCTGGGAGATTCCTCAGGTGCTCAATGTAATACGGCAACATGAACACCAGCGAAACTTCCTGGGCTTCGTAAGCATCCTTCCATTGCCATTTCCCTTCCGCATCTGAACCGCCAAACTCCTTTTGCATCAGAAGTTTGGCTTGGGTGTTTGGTAGTTTTTGATGTTTCCAGAAGATACGCGCCATCTGCCGCGCAACCTCTAGGACTTTAACCTCATAAGCGACTTCAACAGGTTCGATATCTGCGAGAGTCAACTGCGTTACATCTTCCATAACCGTTTCCTCTGTGTAGGACGAAAGGCTGGAGAACCTGAGGATCCCTTGCCTTTTCCTGTTCGCCTCTACCCATGACCTGGTTGTGGAGATGTCAGTATTAACTTGATCACAGTCTTGAGTTATGTCATTTTTCATATCGATTTCCATAAAAATGGGGATTTAACCAATTGGTTAAATCCCCGCATGTTGATGAGTTGCTGAACTGGTACTTCAGCAACTCGATTTCTTGGCTGCATCGTTAGCTACGGTGCAGCACCTCATTGTTTGTGGATCTGGCAGACCTCTTTTCTGGCTACCAGAGTGCTAGGTGCGCTAAGGATGATAATTCCTTAGATCTCTACAGGTAAGAGTGCAATGTGGGCTGTTGCTTCTGGTGTTTCTGCGAAACAGGTTGATTGCACCCATATTTCTAGGAAGTCATGAGGGCAGTTAGTAAAGCCCATGCTTTCCTCATAAATGACTCTGTTGTTTTCATACTCACAAGTAAGAACGAACGGATTACCAGAGCTTCCTTGCAGTCGCCATACTTGAGGCTCGTTCCGTTGCGGATGATACTTGACGGTTGGGTAGTTTTGGAGCACAGCGATCTTCTCAAATAACCATTGAAGACCTCCATGATCAGCTACCGCTTTTGTTCCGTCGGAGAGTAGGAAATGAGGGAAGAGAAGTGAAAACCGATGATACCGTGTTATCCATCCAAAATGGCATAGATCACTCAAGAGCCATCCACGCCTCATGTGCTCTAGGAAATCATCAAAGCTTAATGACATAAGCACCTTGATGGCTTTCCCAATATAGTTCTGGCGCTCTCTTGGATTTAACCATGCATACTCGGCTCTATCTTCATGAAGGCAGATTTGAAGGTTTTGGATAGCTTCCAAGACTTCGGAACTGAGGGGTTTTCTTTTATAATGCTTATCTTCTTGAGCAAGGATTTGAGTTGTGTTATTCATATTTTTATTCCAATGAAAAGGGGGATTCAACCAATTGGCTGAATCCCTAGTTTTTGGGGTTACTGAAGGATCAGTTCAGAAACCTACTCAAGAGCTGCACCGTTGACGTGCTTAGTAACGTGCTTCGGTGTGGCTTTTGTTTTTTGGCGTAGCTGCCTAGCACTGAACCGTTCAGAGATAACTCGTTCGAGTTTCTCGACCTGACCCGTGAGATCGGTCAGGGAGCTAGAGCTAGGCAATTTCTCCATGTGAGTTGCAATGACATTGAGGGTCTCATGCACTGCTTGCAGCTTCTTTCCTGGACGCAACCGCTCTAACCAGTCCGCTGCTCCATTCACTATGGAAGGGAAGTACACACCGATAGCGAAGCTACATACAGGCAATAGTCGTTCGTAGATGTTTTCCATCTTTTCTCCTTATTTTTTACGTTAATGTTTTCCAAAAACACATTCCAGTTTTGGAGTGTGTTCTTGTTGCCAGAATATGGCGCGACGAATTTCGCGATATATTCCGGTTGCTTTAGTTAGCAATTTGGTAGAGGCATACTTCTGCACAAGAATTCAGTGCTTTTTCTAGGAAAAGGTTTCGGCACGTTTCTTGTGATTTTTTGCGGAAAAACAGTACTGCTTTTTATCAGAGAACTGTTTAGGGATGACGAGGAGATGCTGCGTACTTTAGAGGATTTCCACAGACTATCTCGGAAATAATTCCTGGCAATATTTCCGCTAATAAATACCAGAAAAAAGAGCGAGAAACGTTCCGTTTCCTTATCCCGGTAATGCTTGACGGGAAACGTTTCGAGAGATGATTTCCTAAGGGGAAATCAGAAGAAAAAGCATTACACTAACGGTTTTATCTTAGCAGATACAATAGAATTTGAGTTGTTGAAAAAGGATTGATTTATGCTTGCAATTGCGAGAGTTAAATCTCCCCGCTACTACATTGATACAGCACAAAAACAGGATGAGTTTGATCCGACGACGAAGGGCGAGCCACCAGGTCGATGGCTTGAGACAGCAGGTGCCGTTTTTCTTGGGCTTGCTGGTCGAGTTAAACGTTCTGACTTCCTTAGTCTGACTCAAGACTTCTCGATAGGTGAGAAGACACTCATTCATCCTGCTAAGGAAATACGACGAGTACCAGGCTGGGACTGACCTTTTCTGCCCCCAAAAGTGTAAGCCTGCTCTGGATGGTGGCAGACGTAGTGACAAGACTAATCATTGAGCAGGCCCATGCTCAGGCGATTGCAAAAGCGATTGCGTATCTTGAGCAGGAAGCATTTGGCGGCGACAAAAGCCTCATTATTGCCTCTTTTCAGCAGGGGAGTAGCCGGGAAGGGACAAATTCCATTCCTGATCCGCTGTTGCATACCCATGCGATCGCCTTACCGATGGTTTATGAAAAAGCCAGTGGGAGGATCGAAAGCCTATACCCTTATGCCAAAGCACTTTACCGTCACAAGATGGCAGCGGGAGCCGTGTACCGGGCAGAGTTTGCAGCACAATTGCAACAGAGCTTAGGGATTTCTCTCCAACGTGAGAAGAGCTGGTTTGAGCTAAAAGGCTTCTCCCGTGAAGAAGGAGTCTATCAGGAACTGATGAATCATTTCTCCTCACGTCGTCGTCAGATTGAGGCAGCAAATCCGCAGGATGCGATCGAAGCCCAGAAAATTGCCTATGCAACCAGGCAACGAAAGGAAATAGCTATTGCTCGAAGTGAACTATTTGCTCAGTGGCAAGAGACCAGTGAGCAGTATGGATTTGGTCAGAAACAGGCACTTAAACTTCTCCATGCTCCACGAGAACGAACAACAGTCCGGCAGAAGTGGCAGGAGTGGCGAACACTGAGGGAAGCTGCAACCGCCGTTGTGCGTCATCAGAGCCACTTTACCCGACGCGATATAGTGCGGGCTATTGCTGAAGCGGCTCAAACCAGAGGATTGAATAGCTACGATGTGCTGAGACTCACCGATAAGTATCTTGCCTCTCGACAAGTAGTGGCGTTGGGTCTGATTGATCGGGATGAACGGTGGGCTAACAAACGGCTCTATAACTTGGAAAAGCAGATGCTTGCTCAGGTGCGAAAGTTGGAGCGAGATACTACGTTTCGGGTTTCGACTCGTTATGTGCGATCGACAGCAGAAAATCATCGTCTAACCCATGAGCAGACGCAGGCACTTGACGCGATTACGGCTAGAGGGCGAATTAAGGTGCTTTGTGGGCTTTCTGGAACAGGAAAAACTCATACCTTGGCTGCTGCCTATCAAATCTGGAAAAGCCAGGGGTATGAAGTGGTAGGAGTTTCCTTATCAGGTAGACAAGCCCAGCGGCTTACAGAGCAAACTGGTATCGGACAGCAGAGTTTTCTTTCCAAGGTTTTTGTGGGGGAGAAACAGCAAAGTGTGACGCTCTCGAAGTTGTTGTGGGATATCGAGAGGGCAGCAGAGAGTCAGCGCCGCTACGGTAGCCGTTCCGTTGTTGAGTCGCCTCTGTCTACAAAGACCGTGGTAGTCGTCGATAATGCTCAAGCGATCGGTGTTTCTCATATGAAGCAGTTAGTTGATGAGACACAAAGGGCAGGTGCCAAGCTGGTGCTTTCTGGAGACTTACAGCAACCCCAGGCGTATGAGCATAGCGGGGCACTAAAGGCGATCGCCCAGAACGTAGGGACCGTAGAACTTAAAAGGATTCACCGCCAGGAAGAGCCGTGGGCACAACAGGTGGTGCAGAAAGTAGGGGAAGGTCAGGCGAAAACAGCACTGGAGTTATTGGCTGACCGAGGGCTGCTCTCCATCGCTGAGACTAAAGAGGCTGCAATGTTGGCTGTGATTACTGCATGGTCAGAGCGGGGGATGAAGCGACCTCACGACCACCTCATCATTGCTGAGACTCAGGAGGATGTTCAGACTCTTAACCGTTTGGCTCAAGCCAGGTTAGTTGAGGCAGGGTATCTCGGAAACTCTGCCGTGCGGGTGGGTGCGGAACATATCCGGCGAGGAGAGCGGATTAGGTTCCAGGAAACATCCCGCACCTATGGCGTGATGAAGAACGGTATGGGAACCGTGAACCATATTGACCCGATTACTAAGGTTGCGCTGGTGCGACTAGATACCGGAAAAATGAAAGCGATTAATGTACGGCATTATTCCGGGATTGAGCTAGGGTATGCCGTAACGACGACTGATGCCAGGAATATGGAGGTGAGACATTCCTATATCCTTACCCAGGGCAAAGGACGGGATGCAGCCCTGGTACAGGTATCGCGAGCAAAGTCTGAGACGAGAGTGTTTACCTATTCTCTGGATAAAGAGGTGGAAGCATCCCTGAAGCTTGCACGGCAAATGAGCTGGGAAAAAGCAAATGAACTGGCAATTAAGCTTGAAGAACGAAGGCTGGAGCAAGAGAGGTAGCACCCCCGATTTCATATCTGATTATCTGTAATAATCAAAACTTAATCTGACGCTTCGATTACTCCTCATCCTCTAACCTTCTTGGTCGTATCATATGACGAAGCTCATCCACGTCATCAAGGAGGTCACGTTCTCGTTGATAACGCTTTTCAGGATCGATAGCTACGCAACGTTTAACTATTCTGTCTATCAGGTGCCACGCATTAACTGGAAGTCGGTTCTTGTCAATGTTAAGAATGCTGGCTGCATGACTTGGAGGTTGGAACCTTTTCTCCATACCTTCGATGTCTTTTTCGGTTAAGTTATCGAAGTATCCCCCATATCCTCCATAAGGATACGTGAGCGTTAAAAGTTCGTACCAAATGACACCAAAACTAAACTGATCACTGCGATCATCAGCAAAGCCTTGTTCGGACTTTCTCGATAGTAGTTCTGGTGCTCGGTACTTGGGATGAGTCCCATCTCCAGGATCTCGATTCATAGTGTGTTCTACAAGCCACGCACTTCCAAAATCGATCATCACGAGTCGGTTGGGGTTACGTTGAAGAATCAGATTGCTTGGATCAAGATCACCATGAACTATATTTAGTCGATGAAGTTGTCGTAGTCCATGGGCAAGACTGATCATTAACAGACAAACTTCATAGGCAGTCGGTCGAGGTTCACATTTTATCCCTGTTTCACGCTTCTCAGCGCATATCAGCTTTCTCTGAATACATTTATTTCCCTCACGTTCACAGCGATGGCCGTTTTGGACACGTTTTAAATAGCGTCCTAAGTCTTCACCGTCAGTCCATGAGGTAACGAGGTAAACTCGTTCATTGCCTATCCGGTAGTAGCTATAAATAACGGGAAGCCTGCCATCGTTTCCCGACAAGCGTTTCAGTTTCTCAATGAGTCCTGGCGGTCGATTCCTGTTTCTGGTATCTAGGTTTTTGCCATCAATACCTAAGATGCACCACATCTCGCCTCTGTTTTTACTCCATCGATCGAACGCCATATACTGTTCACGTTTCCTTGAAAGGTCTTTAACGATGTAATAGGTCTTCTTCCCAAGAGTTAGAGTATGGGTGACGTCATAGCTTTTTCCGTGCCAGCGGACTTCTTCTGGCTCATCAAGTTTTTTAAGATATTTCCTACCCCATTCATTCACAGTACATATCTCCCCGTGTAATTGCTGTATCGGGACATGGATCTAAAGAATTGTGCGTGGAGGAAGTTATTGGAGATACTTGTCTGATGCTTTTTCATGAGGGGGCAACCATTTGAAGCGATCGCCACATTCGCTGTGATAGGGGCGGCGATCAAGACCACTAATATGGAAATTCACTGGAGAGTTTAGCCTTCCGGTTCTTGCATTACTCTCGCCCTCTCGATAGGCAAAAGGCTTTCCTTTTGGACAGTTTAGACAATTTCGTTGATTTGGGGGGGGTGAGGGGGTTTGTCCACCTTTGGCTGAGGATACAATGTGCCGAGCTTCCTTTAAACCTTTGTGAAATGCAGCACGCGATCCTGATCCTTCACGATTGGAGACAGTAATTCCTTCATACACTTCTCGCCCAAGCAGAATAATACCGTAGGGGCTACGTCCACCTTCGACCTTTTCAAGGAGATGGCAGTATGCAGCCATACGAGCATAGTGCTGTCCTTTCAGCTTCCGCGTTGACGCATTCTCATCTCTCCGTCTCCATACAGGTATACGTAAAGACCCTTTCTTAAGGACACGCCACGGTCGTCCTGCTACTCGATATTTGCGGTCTCGGAGCGGCTCTTGATAAGAAACTGATTCAAACCCAGCAGCGAGTAGATCCCACCAATTTACAGATTCATTATCAGTTAACTCATTAGGTTCTTTTGGCCTTGCCCTCAACGCGGCAGCTCGTCTTGCTTGTAGAATTTTTATATCTGATTCTAAAGAAGATATATTTGAATCCGAATAATATACTTTAGGGATACGAGAAAGAGCAAAAAGATAGGCGATACCAGCAATTAGAAGGTGTAACCATGAATTGAAGCCTAAGAAGTAGAGAACAACTGTTGCGACAAAAGCTATGACTGAAGTTACAATTAATCTTGTCTTTCGTAGTTGCTGTTGCTGAAGTAGTGATTCGTCTCTCTTTGCTACGCGAATTCGCAGTTCATTTATAGACCAGTTTAGTCTTGTTGCTATTTCACTGGAGTTGTAACAGGGTAAGTACTGGAGGTTCGTTCGCTGCTCTTCGTAATACTCGTCATCGTCCTCCTGTCCTAACTCATACGCGATGAGACCAGCTCGTGGGCAGAACATAAATTCAGTCATGGCGTGAACCCCGATCCAAGGGGTATGCTCACGAGCTATCAACCCTTCACCTGGACTACTCTTGCCGCTAGATGAATACGTCATGTCCTACCCCTGGTTCCTCCTAAACGCCAAAAAGATAGAGCTTTTGATATTTCCTCCGCTGAGTGAGGTCTTTCGTCAGGATAAATACTGAGACAAGCCTCTACTTGTTGGTAGAGTTTCTTAGGAAGCACATTGATGCAGTCAGGAAGATCGGCTCTTTGGGGTTGTAGGTTTCCGGTGGCGATCGCGACGAGGATCATTGCCCAACTGTAGAGATCAGATTCCACAGTTGAATCTGCCGCTCCTGGCTCAAGTCGTGGATCTCTAAAAGGATTGGGTAGAAGCTCTTGATCGCACACTGTTGATGATCCTGTAAGAACTTTTGCTAACTCGAAGTCGAGTACAAATGGCTGCTTATCAAATGGAATTACTATCGACTGTGGATGGAGGTCTCGCAGAATAATGCCTTCGGTATGAAGCTCATACAGTGTAGTTAAAAGGCAACGAGCAAAGGGAAGGATATCTGTGCGAGAGAATTGCTTGTTCTTCACCAGTGCCTCTACGGTGTCTCCTTCAATCCATTGATCAATAACCCACCATTCATTAGGTTCATCTGGATTATCGGGGAGGGCAGTGCGGTTTACAGGGATGCCTTTGGTGCGCCGTTCAGTGAGATGATCAACCACCTTCTTATGCCGGAAAAGCTTTGATTGAAGTGCCTTCTGCTCATCAGTGCTGAGATATCTGATGTCATAACATTTCCCCCTATCAATACGGTTGAGGTACTTTTCACGGAGACGAAAGACACGATATTGAATACCATTTGAAGCGGTTATCCACGGAGTAATGCGGTCTTCAATAAGCCAATTATTGAAGCTTTTTTGTTTTGTGGTGGCAGATGGTTTTGCGGAAACTAAAGTGCCCAGTGGAGATTCTTGACTGGAATATGCGTCGATGTCATGAGGTTTCTCTCTAACAGACAAGCCAGTTTCAGGGCTTGAATCGGAGTATCTCTGTGGAGGAGTTTTAGTAAGGTATTCTTCTTTGAGTTCTAGCTTTAGTGCAGAGAAAAGTAGTTGAATTGAATCCTTGTCAGCACGTTTCTTTTGTCCAAATATATTTGAGATAACTGTCCTATCTCTATCTACGCCTCCATTACTTTCTGCAATCAAGTTTTGGAGGTATTCAAAGGACACACGATTTTTTCCCTCCTGTGAAGCTAACTTCTCTCTCTGCTCTTCAAGGAGTTTTCTCGCCTCGTTAGTTATGAAGAAGCCGCGGTTACGTATTTGCTCCTCAAGGTTCATGAATCATTATGTAGGGGATGCATATTTCTTCTACCTACAGGGAATTGATTTGATAATCCGGATAGTTGCATAAAAAAGTTTTGGTTATAGACATCTCACCACATTCGCTAGGGAGCATGTCACCTTTGCAAGGAGTATTTATACTCATAAGCTGTAATGCTCTATTTACGGGCTTTTAGCTATCCGGTTGCGCTACCACTCAAGTTCTGCATCTGCAAAAGTGACATACACCCCATTCGCTACGCTTAAAGTCCCTGTGACTTTAGCGAGGAGCATGAATCTAAATTTATGTGCTATTTCAATCAAGGGATAAGGCTGATCGATCGCCACAAAGCTTTTCTGGAGAGGATCTTAGCGAGTTTAGGGTGTAACGCTTAAAGTCCCATCCTTAGAGGATGTCTGAAAAGTCAGCTAAAACTTTTGTCGGGAGTAACTTCTGGCCTTTCGAGGTATTTCCCTTGAGATCCTTACAAGGCAAGCCTTCCAGGAAACTTTTCAGACATCCTCTTAAAGCCCCTATTCTCCCAGACAAACCATTGTGGATGTGCAATTCTGAATTATCGAGCAAATCAAAAAGTGATTGCTGAAAGAGGCAGAAAGAACTGCTGAATTCATAGTCATGAGATTCACATAGCCGCAACAAAACCAGTAACCTTCGCTGAGGAGAAACACAAACTTGTTTACTAGCCATGCCCAGATCGGGCAGATTGCTTTGAATTTATCAATTTTGGGATTTGATGCATCTCTGAAATGTGAACTGAAGCTGGAAAGGAGTCCAGAGATAGCTCTTCCTTCTACTCATTCACTAGATGTACAACCCAGAAGTGCTCAACCTAGATACCACGATCGCGCCGTACTCGTTGATTTAACGCACATCTATACAAGGGCACAACATGAAGGACTATGGATTGACGATGTGCAACTTTACCACCAACTTACTAAAGATGAAGATGAACTATTGGGAGTCTTTGCCTACCTAGTGATTCGTCAAGATCAACAGGAGAAGGTGGAGAGTTTGCGACGAATTGGCTATCAGGTTAGCCCACGAGTTGTTCAGCCTCGATCCGATAATTCCGGAACCAGGAAGGATATCGATACGTGGCTGATCTCAGATGCAAGTCTCTATGCACCTTTCGTCAAGACACTTGTGGTTGTAAGCAGTGACTCGGACTACGCCTATCCGCTTAGGAAGCTTAAACAAGAGCTAAATAAGCGCATTGAGGTGATTTACTTCTCAGAGCAAAGCCTGAGTAGTGAGCTGAGATTTGTTGCAGATAAGTGTACACCCATAACCGCCCTTCCTGGTGTTTGTAAACCACGTCTGCCTAGCAGGAAGCCTGAGAAATAAGTGTCCATAAGCTATGTAGGGTGCAGATGCCATATCCATCTACTAGCGTTTGAACCATTATGCAAGCTAGAACAGCACAAACTGAAAATGAATCAATTGATCGCTCCCATGTTGCCGCTCTTGTTCAATCAATCGATGCTGCAAACCTACCTGCAACGCTTGTTGCGAAGCAAGGCATTATAGCAGCCATCTCAGTGAGTAATTCGACACTAAAGAATTACCGTAAACAGTTCTGGATCGAAGGCATTCACTATTTCTATCTTGGCCCAAAGTTGGTGCGCTACAACTTAGAACTGATTGTTGACTGGGCTATTCATCGAGGAGATCCACAAGCACATCAGCGTGCTATTGAGGCTTTTCTCTTCAAATTGGAGAGCAATCAATCCACTAAGAAACGGCAACGACAATCTAAATAGAGAGGCTCAACTATGTCAATTCGTCCCAACGCTGGGACTGGTGACGATGCAGAGCGAGAAGCTGCTTTTCTAAAGCGACTTGAATCTTTGGAGGCTAAACCTCGGCGGCGACAACAGAAAGCAACGCTGCGAGACCTTGTGGTCAAATATTACCCCATTCTCAAACCTGCTCAGGAACGTGGTCAAACCTATGATGAACTCGCTTTGATCTTTGAGGAAGAGCTGGGGGTGAATATCTCGCCAGGAACCTTACGGAAATACATGGCTTACGCCAAGAACCATTCAGGAGACAACGCTGCTCTTCCAAAGTTATCTGTTGCTAAGCCTACAAACACTCGCTCCCCTCAAGTATCGCTCCAAGTCCAACCAAAATCTACAAGTATGCCGTCAGAACGGCGTGAGATGTTGTTACGCAACTCTCAATATGACGATATCGAGTCCGAATTTGAAAATCTTTGAATCATTGGAGGTAGTTTCAATGTATAAGCTACACAGACAAATACTTCCTCGTTCTCATCCAAGCATTGTCGTTGTTGGAGGGAAAAAGGGTGGAATTGATAAGCAGACATGGATTCGTATTCTGGCAGAGTTCCTGTTAGAGATGGAATTACAATCCAATTCTGCTGAGTGCGATCGTATCAACCTAAATGAAAACTGGAGGTAGCTTCAGTGGATAAACTACTAGCGCGTACAGTTTCCATAAACCCTCAACGGAAAATTCGGAAGATTGTCTTTTTTGGAGGAGAAAAAGGTGGGGTTGGTAAGAGCATGTCTACTAGTACCGCCGTAGAGTTCTGTTTAGAGAAGGAGCTAAAATTTATTCTTGCGGAATGTGATCGTGTTAATCCAGATACGGCAAGAATCTATCGCCCCAATGCTGATGTCTTGTTCGCTTACTTCAGTGAAGATCCAAACAAACGCGCAAAAGCCGATCCTGTGGTTAAAGCAGCCGTTGATTCCTCCTTAGTGCTTTGCAATCTCCCTGCTCAGTCTTATCAAGCTATGAAGGATTGGTTCATTGAAGATGGTCTTTACGAATTGGGACAGGAGTACAATATCGCCTTCTATCATTGGTATGTTTCCAATGGAGGATATGACTCCGTTCAGATCTTCATCAAATCACTCAAAGAACTGGGTTCCTATATGCAGCATATTTTTGTAAGGAACTGGGGGCTTTGTGATGATTGGACTCATGTAGAGGATCATAGAGATATGAAAGCTGCAAGAGCAGAGTATAACTTTCCTATCATTGATTTGCCCAAGCTTCCTTATGCAGAAAGGAACTTTATCGAGGACTACAACTTTTCCAGGAAAAAAGATGAGGATAAACTCACTTTTACCTCTGCTGTGACTCATCCTGAATTAAGTTTGGTTTCAAGGAAACGGATCAAGAATTTCCTACGCGATAGCTTTGCCCAAATCGAAAGTACAGGAATACTGAGCGATGAAAAGCCCTAAACGACCTGGGGCTGGCGATCATGACTTGTTCAACGATGTGCTTGCAGGGGCTAGTCCAGAAGCAAGAGAGAAAATTCTCCGAATTCTTCACCATCATGGCATTGATAAGAGTGATCCGATGTTTTTGGCACTCGCGGCTCTCACCAATTGCCAGATGTCAGTTGAGCCAATTCCAGAAGAATTGGCTGGTTTGAGGGAAGGTATTAAAGCCGTCTTACTAGCCCTTCATGAAGAGGTCGAAATGAGTCTCCATCGACACGAGGAGTTGAATCACAGCTTCTATGTCACTGCTGAACGGCTAAGCACTATTTTGAATCAGAAATTATCTGAAATCGAGCGGCATCAGAACCGCCATAAGAGTGCAATCTCTCTTTCTCTCAAAACAGCTTTGCTCTGGTGCCTTGTCACTTCTGCGATCGGTGGTATTGCTGGAGCACTCTTGATAGCAACCATCATGATCGTTGCTGCCGCCCATTAACAAGAGGAAGTAACTCGTTGGTTCAATAAATTCCTGACACAACGAGTTCTTCCTATCCCGTGATTCTGAATTCCATCCCTTCATTCGCTCATAAGCCTATGATTACATTTCTTCGGCGATTAGCCTCAACTGTAGGGCTAATCGTACTCTGGGCACGCTTATATCCATTTATTCTCGCAATAATCAGCGTTCTGCCCTACAGAGATAACCTCGCATTCGGTTGGATTAGTCCTGAGTTGGTGCAAAGCATTTTCTTCAAGGTGATAACGCTTCTCTACCTCACATTTTGGTTTGGGATGTATCTCGATGGCTTCTTCAATGAGTGGTCTTTGTTGAGATTTCAGTCTCTCCAAATCATGGCTTGTGGGTGTCGTTGGCTGATTCAGTCGATTATCAGGCTGTTATTACCTTTCCTGGTCAGCATTGGTGAATATTGGGGGCTAGTTCACTTTACGACGACACCTCCGTTACTTCAGCGAACAACAGCCATTGTCTTTTTCATTATTTTGGCTCTTCTGGGTTGGTTCTATCCAAACACAAAAGTAGCTCAGATCCATTATTGGAAACAGTTTCAGTGACACATTCCTCTTCATCTGAAAAAGGACAGCGAATATGCGTAACAAACAAACCGTAGATCTTCGTACAAGGATGCTTCAGTCTGTACAAAAATTTCCTGCATGGGGTAGGGGGGTAGTAGCCAGCCTCTTTATCATCATCACCGCTCCATGCATTTATGCACTCGGTGCAGGAGTGACTGACCTCTTTCTGAATCTGTTTCAACTCTCATTCTTTAATCCTGGCAATGTTGTTGGTCATTTCGTTGGTTTATTGTGTTCAGCAGGGAGTTCCTACGTCATCTTCAAGGCCATTTCTGTATTGGTTACTCTCAAGAATTGGCAAGAAGGGCTAATCCCGTTGAATTTCTGGGGACTGTCAGTCTTTGCGGTGATTGGTGCTGGGTTTGGGACTCTAAGCCTTAGTCTTATTCTCCTTCCCAGTATCAATCTTAAACTCGCTTTGGTGTTTGCTGTCTTTATAGCAGGATTAGTAACAGCGGCATTGGTGGAATCGCAATGGGTTCTTTGGGATCGAGTGATACGAGGGAAAAAGCTTCGATACTCTGGCGATATCAGCAACCGTTTAACTGAAGTAGCAAATCATCCTCTGCCGTGGGGAAAACTGTGGGTCAAAAAGATTCAGGAATCCTTAGGCTACTTCGTTTTAGGCGCACCTGGAATGGGGAAGAGTACTTGGCTAGAGGTGCTGATGACGATTGCCTTGTCAGGTATTGGCATTATCCCAAATCATCGTGGGTTGCTTTACGATGCAAAGCCCGATCAGACAGCAGGTTTGGTTCCGTTTCTAGAAGCACTAGGTATTCCCTATAAAATCCTTAACCCGCTCGATCGTCGTTGCACCGGATGGGCAATTGGTAAGGATATTCGAGGTGAAGCAAGTGCAGCGGAGTTTGCGGCGGTGCTGATTCCAGAGACTGAGAGCAACAATGACAATCAGTATTTTATTGATGCTCCTCGATTGCTGATCACAGCAGTAATTGTTGTTCTCATCAAAATATTTGGAGCGAACTGGACGTTGCGTCATCTGATTCTATTTTGTAGTGACAAAGTGCTCATGCAGAAATTGTTGGAGAAGCATCACCCACGCCATCAGGCATACATGGAGTTTTTTAAGGAGAAGAAGGGACAGAAAAACGAGGTGATCACAACAATTCAGTCAAATCTACTGCCCCTCGCTATTGTTGCTGCTCGTTGGGAACATGCTCAAGACATGATTTCAATTCGTGACTGGCTTAAGGGGGAATATGTCCTCATCATGGGCAGTGACTTTGAATTTCCAGAGACCCTCAAGCGGATTAACCAGCTCATGTTCCGCTTCGTAACAAGTGGTCTTAAGGGGCTACCTGATGACTCGGATCGTCGTGTCTGGATGTTTATTGATGAATTAGCAGCAATGGGTGAATTGCCTCAACTGGAAGACATTTTGGCGTTAGGTCGTTCCAAATCAATCTGTACGTTCTTGTCTACTCAGAATGTCCCTGCATTACTAAGGATTTTAGGTCGAGAGAAGACATGCGAAATCCTCGGTCTTTGCCGATGGAAAGCAATTATGGGAGTCGATTCTGAATCCGCTAAGTTCTTAAGCGAGTACTTCTCTGACTACGAATATGTCGATACCAGCTACAGCGCTTCAGTCTCATCCGGGCCTCAAGGCAGCACCTTCACTTCAGGAACACAAGAGCGGATAGGCAATCGACGCACTGTTATAGCTCAACAATTTATGGATATGAACATTTCATCTCCTGGCCCAGAGAATGGATTGCATGGTTACTTTGTTGGCCCTGGGGAAGGAATTCACTTTCACACATATGGGTGGGATGAAATCGAAGAGATGCGAGTCAAACGGGTTGACTATGTGACTGCCTACGATCGCATCAGTGACGATGACCCTACAACCTCACTGAATCCCTGGACGGATGAAGAGCGTGAAGCCTTAGGAATCTACAGCGATAGCGATTTTCAGGTCAGTAAGCCACGGAGAAACACTAAACAGTAGCTTCTCAATCTGCCAAACCGTGTGACTTATCCAATCGGTAACCGCTGTAAGAAATCTCACCGCTTTTTTCAGATTTAACTTCGCCTCATTTGTCATCTTCACATCTCAAGGAATAGAGAATTATGCCGTTATCTTCAAACGACTCAAAGCACAGCATCCTCGAAAACCAGGAGCAGCACCCTGAGCAGATCATTGACTATTTGAAGGGAGAACCAGCTTTAGCTCCCTTATGGGAAATTGCTGTTTCTGAAGGAGAACTGAAACTCCCGCAACCACCACTCTGGAAGAAACTGCTCAAACCTCTGACAGATGTTGCGTGGGCAGATGCAGAAACACTCTATGGTCGCAGTTACGTCACCCCTGAGCTAGTTACTGAGGCGAAAACAACAGCAACGATCCTCAGTACTGCTAATCTCATCAACATTTTGACGACCTATCCCTATCTTTACTATGCTTTCGCAGGAATGGGCGGTAGCGGTACAGTCCTCGCAGTTGTGCTGGGAATCTTGCTCAACAAAACGGGAAATGCCCTCGGAGAAGCTGCTTGTCGTAACCGCCATCCAAAAGGCGCGATCGCTGCCTTAGCGGGAACTATTCTTCTAAACGTTGTGCTCACGCTGACTGCGGGGCCAGGGACAGAACTTTTGCTCAACTCATCAGGGCTGGCTGAGCAACGTGGGCGGGAACTGATTCAGGAGAAGGTTCTCGACACTACTCTCCAAGAGCAAAATCTTGCTCAACGCCAGGAGTGGCTTAAAGCTGCTCAGGCAGACTGCCAAGGAGTGCTTGATGAGCTTCACGCTTTAGCACCGGATCACCCCAATCGAGACCTGTTGTATCAGCGAGCCTATGGAACCTGGAGTGAACGCGATCGCGACTGGAACCAGGTGCCCACGACGAATCTTCCCCTTTGCCGGAAAGCAGCTCAGTTAGAACAGGAGGTTCAGGTATATGCCACCAAACTCCAAACGGAGCAGGAAGCAAAACAGGCTGAGATTCATCGGCATGGAACTGCTTTGCTCTATTTGAAAGCAGTTCACCCAGACATTTACCACACTTATTTTGATGAGTATGGTCAGATTCGTTCTGGACTTGAGGCCAGCCGATTGTCACTTCAGGGTTTTACTCAAAAGTTTAGTACCGGAGACCTCGCTGATTTGGGCTTTCCCCTGTTCTATTTCGTGATCAGTCTCGTAACCAGTGGTGTGGCGATCGCCAAGGTTGCTACGTTCGCTAGACGGAAGGATGTGTTGCGGAGTTGGGATCCGGCAATTTACCAATTGCGGGAAGAGCTTTTTTATCGAGCAGGGAAGGGGCTTCAGCAGCGGGAATACCAAGATGTTGCGGCATTGCCCAATGGCAAAGTTCCTCATTGAAACCCTCGGTACTCAGGGTGCGATCGCACACGAAATTCTCCCAAGTATTTTGATGTCTCCTTCCCCCTATTCACCACAATGAACAGCAATCATTTCATCACTTCAGCACAAGAACGCACGTCTCAACAACGGTTTTTGGCTCTCTGCCTCGAAGCAATTCGCCAAACGGGGCAATGCTCCTATCCACCTCTGCTACGGCTGATTGAGCTGTCTGAGAAGAATGTATCAATGGAATCGGTTCCTCTTAAGCAGAGCCATCCTGAGGGACTTAAGCAACAGGTAATAGCAAGTCACCAAACCATCGTCACTGCGGTTCAAACACTGCAAGCCCAACCAACCTGGAACTCCTCATCAGAAATTGAACAAGCTGTCCAGGTAATCGCTCAAGAAACTACAGCCCTGGAGATGCTTCTCCAACCGATTTATCCAGCAGGCTCTCAAGGAGCATCAATTCTCAGCAGACTGAATTACCTGCGGGAGTATCTCTTCAAGAAATTGACCGATACCCACTTCCTTTCTCCTCAGGGCTTACGGGCTGAACAACCGATGGTGTTTCTCCAGCAGCATCAACGAGTCTACCGCTACCTCAGCCAACTTCAATCTGTAACGCAAGAACTAATCGAGATGCTTTGAAATTCCAGTCTCAATGAATAGGTAATTGGTATGAAGAACGTAACCGAGATGAATCCGTTCCATAAACGCGCCCTTACTCACCAGGAATTTGAACAGGACTATTACCGAGACCAGCGGGATTTTAGGCGTACCCGTCTGATTGGCGTTGACCTACAAGGGATTGAGCTGGCTTCGCTGAACCTTCAAGGTGCTGATCTGAGGCTTGCGATCAACCTGCATCGTGCAGTTTGGCAGGGTGCGAATCTGAGTCAGATAGACTTACGTGGCGTTGATCTAACAGAGCTAAATCTGAGTCAGGTGGTGTTCTGGAAAGCCAAACTTCAGGCAACCAACCTCACCCATGCACTGTTGACGGGAAGCAACTTAACTCGTGCGAACCTAAACGGTGCCAACCTGAGTGGAGCGTTGATTGATCATGCCAACCTCGCTTATGTCAGATTTCAGGGTGCCAATCTCAGCAAGGCTGTTCTCATAGGCAGCAACTTAAGCTTTGCCCGGATGGAGCAGGCAAATTGTGCCCAAGCCTGTTTTACGGATACCAACCTGGAGCAGACAAAGCTCATTGGGGTCAATTTCAGTGATGCGCTCCTCGATCGCAGTAATCTGAATCGTGCTGATCTAGCCTGGGCAAATCTAACCAGAGCTGACCTATCAGGAGCTTCGTTAGCCCAAGCAAAGCTCTGGCAGAACAATCTCTACGATACTGACTTCCAGAATGCCAACCTCTCTCAAGCAGATAGACATGGGGCGAGTGAACGAGGGGTGAGTGCGAACCTGAGTCTGAAAGAGATATTTATGGGCAACTATTCTAGCCAGAATGCCCAGCAACAAACACAGGGATAGATAACGGAATTCTCTGGAATTAGCCAGGGAAACGAATTTTCAGAAGGGGGGAATAAATGGTGGAATGTCCTAACGGACGGTTCGGACACCTGAAATACCCCCGTCGTGTGTCAGCAGACGGAAGCCTTGGTGTGCCTGGGTTTGGGGCTGCATACAGATTGTCAGCGATTGCACTTTGAGAGTGCGTACACTTCTTGCTGTGAATGGGGTCAGCAGTGCTGGCTTAGGTTTCATGAAAAAGCAGCTTTCTACAAAAACGGTTAGTTTTCGGATCGATGGTCAGTTAGCGGCAAAACTCAATCGACAAGCCTTAGATCAACGATTGAGTCTCCATGAGTATATCCGTGAACTTTTCCTGGATGCTCTCAGCCAACAGCCATTACGGGATGAGGTGATTGAGTTGCACAGTGAGTTGAGAAACATCAGTGCAGAAATTGATGACCTGCGGCATGACTTGTCTGTCATCTTGCAAAAGTTCCTGATGGAGCTAGCGGATATGGACGAGGATGAGGCACGAAGCTGGATGATCAGCAGATTGTCTTCTCAGGGGTTTCAGGTGGCAGATGAGGATAACGCTCTGGATTAGGGCATGAGCGGATAGCGGTAGCTACCGCGTCAGTTGGAATAAAGTTACCCACGCTTGAGCTGGGGTGAAGGGCAAAAGGACGACCCGGAACCACAGCGAAGGGGTGGATAACTTGCGAAGTTGGTCATGGGTTTTGCATAGGGGCTGAATGCCACCTGTGTAAAACCTGTGAGCAAATGAGCGCGATTTCCCTAGCAGTTCTGAAAGCACCAGGGAGTTATGCCGCTCGGAACAATTCCATGCCGGGTGCCTTGTTACGGGTGAATGTTAAGAATTTTCATAATGTACCTGTCATTCCCCTATCCCTGCTTCGCAGGCTACGAGGAATGACAGGTTCGATATCGAGAAGCCAGAAAAATATTGACAGAAGAAAATCCTTATCCAAACTCCTAAACAAATAACGTGACTCAGGAGGAGGATGTCGTCACTGAACAGCCATAGAGAAGAGGACGAGTTTGAGCAGCTCTCCTTGGACATACAGCTAGAGGTTTCGCCCTCTGAGCAAAATTGGTCAGGTCATTGCTATGAATCCCCTCTTGCCCAACATTCATTTGGGGTGTCACTGAATGATCTACCGCCAGGGGAACGACCTCGCGATCGCCTCGTCGATGCTGGCCCCTCGGCATTATCTACGGCTGAATTACTCTCGATTGTGGTTGGCACAGGACAACGGATTGGAAAATTTTCGGCGTTAGCTCTGGGACAACACCTTCTCCAAATTCTAGGAGCTGGCGGCATTGATCCTTTGAGACGGTTGCGAGGGATGACCGTAGAGGAACTCACCACGGTGCTGGGGATTGGGCCAGCGAAGGCAGCAACCCTGGTGGCAGCGATCGAGCTGGGGAAGCGAGTATTTTTACCTAAACCAGAGAAACGGGCGGTGATCGATGATCCAGGGGTGGCTGTCGAGGCACTGTCACAAGACCTGATGTGGCAAAGCCAGGAATGCTTTGCGCTTGTTCTGCTAGACGTTAAGCACCGACTGCTGGGTACCCAAGTGGTGACAATTGGTACTGCAACAGAGACACTTGCCCATCCAAGGGAGGTGTTTCGAGCGGCAATTCATCGTGGAGCAACCCGAATCATTGTGGCTCACAACCATCCGAGTGGTGCGGTTGAGCCTAGCCCCGAAGATATAGCCTTGACGAAGCAATTGCTTCAGGCAGGATTAGTAGTGGGGATCCCAGTGCTGGATCATTTGATCTTGGGGGGTGGGCAGTATTGCAGTTTGCGGCAGACGACGAATTTGTGGCAGGAGAACCCCCAGGAGTAATTTTTAACTACTTCATGTCAGGGATTCCCAGCGAGATAGGAGACAATACTTTTCCTCTCTGGGTTGCCAGCCCTCCTGACGAGATGGGAAACCTAGAGTTAAGTTGATAGGATTATAAAATTTGTGAGTTGCTGCTATGAGCCTCCAAGCAGGCCAGATTGTTCAAGTACGATCGCGCCAATACCTCGTTGAAGAAGTTATCAGTCCATTCCGTGAGGAAGGGGACACACAGGTTCGGCTTGCTTGCTTGGAAGATGATGCTCAGGGACAGCAGCTTGAGGTTTTTTGGGAGCGCGAGGTTGATGCCCGAATTCTAGGCGCATCCTCCTGGGAGTCAGTGACCCAGAAGGGGTTCGATAACCCTCGCTACTTTTCAGCCTATTTTCATGCCTTGCGGTGGAATTGTGTGACCTCCACTGAACCAAAGCTTTTTCAGGCACCCTATCGGGCTGGGATCGAGGTTAAAGCGTATCAATTAGAACCCTTAAGAAAGGCACTACTGATGCCAAGGGTGTCGCTTTTTATCGCTGACGATGTGGGGCTGGGAAAAACGATTGAAGCAGGTCTCATCCTCCGAGAAATGCTGATGCGTCAAAAAATTAAGCGCGTTGTCATTTCATGCCCTCCCTCAGTTGTGCGGCAATGGCAGGAGGAGATGGAAAGTCGCTTCGGCTTGCTGTTTCAGATTTTCGATCGCGAGTTTGTGGCGGCGAAGCGTCGAGAACGGGGGTATGGGGTTAATCCGTGGAAGACCCATACTCGCTTTATCATTTCCCATGCGCTGCTGAGAGACGAAACCTATGCAGCTCCCTTGCGAGACTGGCTAGAAGAGTTTAACGCTGGGTCAATCTTAATCCTGGATGAAGCTCATAATGCTGCACCTGCCAGTGGGTCTCGGTATGCGATCGACTCTCAATTGACCAAAACTGTGCGAGAACTGGCTCCTCGCTTTGAGCACAAGCTCTTTTTATCAGCGACTCCTCACAACGGTCATTCCAACAGCTTTGCGGCACTGCTCGAAATCCTGGATCCTCAACGCTTTTGTCGAGGGGTTAAGGTTCATCCAAAGCTTTTGGATGCTGTAATGGTGCGTCGGCTGAAGCAGGACTTGCGAGAAATTGGCGATCGCGATTTCCCTGAACGCCACATTATCCCAATGGTGATTGATGGGTTACCTGACGATGCCCCAGAGCTAGAACTGGCACGGTTGCTTCAGGAGTACCGATCCTGCCGGGAAGAGCGGCTGAAAGATGCGGCAAAATCAACCCAGGTAACCGCGATGTTGGTGATGACATCGCTTCAGAAGCGTCTGCTCTCGTCGATCGAAGCGTTTGCCCGAACGTTGCGCGTTCATCGGGCGGCGATCGCCCGTCAAGCTGAGAAACAGCGAATCGCCACTACTCACAACTTTTCTTTGTTGAAGGAATCGCCAGGTTCTGATGATGAACGAGCGGACTTGTCCGAGGATGAGATCCAGGCGGAAGAGGATGCTCAGATGGCTGCGGCTACTCAATCAGCAGCAGAGGCAGTCTCAGCCAGGGAGTTGGAACTTTTGGAGAAGATGACGCAGATTGCAGAGTCAACGCGGTATCAACCCGATGGACGGGTGAAAAAACTCATTGAGTGGGTTCAGCAAAACCAGTGTCCCGATTTAGGGCAGTCAGGAGCTAGGTGGAACAATCGCCGTGTGCTGATTTTCACGGAGTACACAGATACTAAGCGTTATCTTGAGCATCAACTGCAACAGGCGATCGCCCTTTCTGACCGAGAACGTGAGCGGATTGATGCTTTTACAGGCGGTATGGGCGATGAGCAGCGGGAGCGCGTTAAGTCTGCTTTCAATGCTGACCCACAGCATCATCCGCTGAGAATTTTGATTGCCACGGATGCGGCACGGGAGGGGGTGAATCTCCAGAACCACTGTGCTGACCTCTTTCATTTTGATGTGCCCTGGAATCCGAGCCGGATGGAACAGCGGAATGGTCGGATTGACCGCAAGCTCCAGCGGGAATCTGAGGTTCGGTGTCATTATTTTTATTTGGCGCAACGTCCTGAGGATCGGGTCATCGATGTGCTGGTGAAGAAGACTGTTACGATTCAGCAGGAGTTGGGTAGTCTCTCTCCAGTCATTGAGCGGAACATCTCAAAGATTCTTGATACGGGCATTCGAGCCAAGGATGAGGTAAGCCTGACTGCTGCGATCGCCGTTGCCGACCACGCTGATGAGGACTCGAAGGTTAAAGGGCAGGTCATAGAAGAAGAACTTGAGGCAGTTCGGATTCGGAAGCAAAAGCTATTCGAGCAGCAAGCCTTGCTTGAAGATATGCTTCAGGATTCTCAAAAGTGGTTAGGGCTAGACGATCGCCACTTTAGAGATGCCCTATCCGCCTCACTCGAAATCCTTGGTGCTCAATCATTGGAGCCAATGGATGCAAAGGAGGCAATCAAAGATGCCGATCGTGCTAGATGGATCATTCCGGCTTTACATGAACGAGCAGGAGCGGATCCTACCTGGGCAACGACCTTGGATACTCTGAGGGCACCTCGCAAGAAGGGACAGAAGCTTTGGGAATGGCGTAACGAAACAGCGATTCGTCCGGTCGTATTCCGTGACCCAGGCACATTGGATGGAGAGGTGGTGCATCTTCACCTAGAGCACCGACTGGTGCAGCGTCTACTAGGACGCTTCCTGTCTCAGGGCTTTCTCTACCATGAGCTGACTCGCTCCTGTGTGTGTTTAACGGATGATCCGGTGCCGAAGGTTGTGATCTTGGGTAGGCTGTCCCTCTATGGCGATCGCGCCTCCAGGCTTCATGACGAAATTGTCGCGGTGGCAGCGGAATGGCTGGATCCAGAAGCGCGGGGACGGGGAAAGCTAAGACCGCTAACGGAAACGGAAAAGGCGGATGTGCTGAAAGAGCTGGAAACTTCACTGGTCACACCTCGATTGCGGGAGGTTTCTCCCTCGCTGTTAGAACGGTGCAAAACCTATGCATCTAGGGATGTGGAGGATTTGCTCTCTCATTTAGAGCGCCGCGCTGAAACACTGACAGAGCGAGCGGAACGCAAATTGCGGCAGCGTGGGGAGAAAGAAGCCGATGAAATGAAGCGTCTGTTGGAAGACCAGCGCGATCGCATCCTGAAGCAGGAGCAGAAGTATGGACAGTATCAGCTTGAGCTTTTTAACAGTGAGGAAATGCGGCAAATTGAAGCCGACCGTCGCCATTGGCGAATCCGGGTACAGCAATTAGAGGAGGAGATTCAAACTGAACCAGAGCGGATCAAGCAGGTGTATCAGGTGAAAGCAAGCCGAGTTGAACCCCTGGGCTTGGTTTACCTGTGGCCCGTGTCGAGTTGAGGGAGAGCAAGAAAATGGCTGTCGATCCAGAAATTTTTCTTCATAAAGAATGGCTAGGACTCCTGCAACCCGTGGGATTAGTCGTTTCTCCCTTAGCACTAAGTAAGCATCAAGCCGTGGTGAATCGAGGTCGGGCGGTTGAGCTTCAGGCTCGGTTGCAAGCTGTCACCTCTACAGAAGCTATTCCCGGACGCATTGAGGCAGGAACCGCTTGGATTGAGAACTTTCCAGCCTTTGCCGAACAAGTACTGGAGTGGCTGCCAGAAGATTTGGTGGGAGCGCCTGAGCAGAATCTAATACCGACAGCGCTCGAAGTAGTGCTGCCAGATTATAACGAGACCCTTCGCCCCACCTATGCCGTGCCGGAACCCGATAGCGGTCAGTGGTTGATGCTGGTTCAGACGGTGAAGCCAGGACTGCCCCTAGATGAGGTGGATCCAGAGGTTGAGAAAGGGCACGGTTGGAAAGCGACACTCCAGGCTAAGTTTGAGCGGCTTTTACGGGAAACGCAGATTCCCATCGGTTTGCTGTGTAACGGGATGGAGATCCGTCTTGTGTATGCGCCGCGTGGAGAGTCATCTGGGCATCTCACGTTCCCTGTTCAGGCAATGATGGAGGTAGCAGGGCGGCTGATCTTGGGTGCTCTGGAGATGTTGATTGGGGGCGATCGCCTGTTTAACGTGCCGAGCGATCGCCGTTTACCGAAGATTCTCAGTGACAGCCGTGACTACCAGGCAGAGGTCTCAACCAAACTCGCCGATCAGGTGTTGGATGCCTTGTGGGAACTGCTCCGAGGTTTTCAAGCCGCAGATGCAGCCGTGGGTGGGGCATTACTTCAGGAATTAGCTAAGACAGACCCACAACATATCTATGGAGGATTGCTCACAACCCTGATGCGGCTGGTGTTTCTCCTGTATGCCGAAGATGAAGGATTGATGCCAGATGATTCGGTGTATCAACAGAATTACTCGGTTTCGGGACTGTATGAGCGGTTGCGGGAAGATGCCGGAAACTACCCAGATACGATGGATCTGCGATATGGAGCCTGGACGTGGCTGTTGAGTCTGTTTCGTCTGGTTTATGACGGGGGAGGTTATACACCGGAATATCTACCCGCACGGCATGGGCAACTTTTTGAACCGGATGAGTACCCGTTTCTGGAAGGACGCGATCGCACCAGCCATTTTCGGAAGGGTGAACCCCTTGAAGTACCCCGTATACCAGATGGGGTGATTTATCGAGTGCTAGAAAATCTGTTGATGTTGGATGGCGAGCGGCTGTCTTACCGATCTCTGGATGTGGAGCAGATTGGCTCGGTGTATGAGGCGATCATGGGCTTTGAGGTACAGGTAACTCAAGGGCTATCGATTGCTGTGCGACCGAAGGATGTGGTGGTGAATGTAGAGGCTCTGCTAGCAACCAAGCCGAAGGATCGAGCGAAGGTACTGAAGGATGAAGCGGAGTGTAAGCTGACGGGCAAGGCACTGACTGCCTTAAGTGAGGCGAAGACACCGGAGGAGTTGCTAGCCGCCCTCGATCGCAAGGTATCGGCATCTCGAACACCGAATCTATTGCCTGTGGGTTCACTGTTCTTGCAGCCCGGTGAAGAGCGACGACGATCGGGTTCTCATTACACCCCTCGGAAATTGACGCAACCAATTGTCGAAACCACACTTCGACCTGTGCTGGAGGGGCTGGGAGAGCGACCGACAGCGGAGCAAATTTTAGAGTTAAAAGTGTGTGACTTGGCGATGGGGTCAGGCGCATTTCTGGTGGAAGCCTGTCGGCAACTGGCAGAGAAGGTTCTGGAGGCTTGGACGCGGGATGATCAGCTTCAGGATTTGCCAGATGATGTGGAACCGCTATTGGCTGCACGACGATTGGTCGCCCAGCGGTGTCTGTATGGGGTAGATAAGAATCCGTTTGCGGTGAATTTGGCGAAACTGTCTTTGTGGTTGGTGACGTTAGCCAAGGATCGTCCCTTTACGTTTGTGGATCATGCCTTAAAGTGTGGGGACTCACTGGTAGGGGTTAGCAAGCCACAGGTCAGCCGCTTTATGGCTGCAAGTGACTTGAGCGAATCAGCTTTAATCAACATGCTGGAAGATAATGCTCAGAAGTCAAAGTTTTATCGTGATTTGATCGCGTTTGCTGATGAAAGGGCAGATGAAGATGACGAGCAAAAGCGCGGATATTTGAAGCAAGCAGACTCAGAATCCTACAATAGCCGTATTTTGAGTGATGTCGTGGTTGCATCCTTCTTTGCATCAAACCGAAGCCATACTGACGACTTAAATGATGAAAAATTGATGAGCGATGTTGCACTCGCTGCATTTTTTTCAACACTCTCAAAATCAAAAAGGGATGCTAAGAAAATCGCTAAAGATTTGTCTACCAAGGTTAATCTATGGCGATTGGGCACCATTGATCGTTCGGAAGTGGAATTGATTGCCAGTATTCCGAGGCAGTTTAAGAGACCCGTTTCCTCCTTCCATTGGGAATCTGAATTTCCAGAAGTGTTTAAGCGGAAAAACCCTGGATTTGACGTAATTGCCGGAAACCCACCCTTCGCCGGAAAAAATACGCTGATTAACGCTCATCCAGAAGGCTACTTAGCTTGGCTGCAAGATACTCATCCAGAATCTCATGGCAACGCAGATCTAGTAGCTCATTTTTTCCGTCGAGCCTTTGATCTACTACGGCAAGGTGGCAGTTTAGGGTTGATTGCAACGAATACCATTGCTCAAGGAGATACCCGCACTACTGGACTTCGATTTATTTGTAACAACGGCGGCACAATTTACAACGCTCAGAAGCGTGTGAAGTGGCCGGGACTTGCCGCAGTAGTAATTAGTGTGGTGAATATCTTCAAAGGAGCTTACACCGGAGTTAAGAAGATTGACGAGCGAGAAACAGATTTAATTTCTGCATTTCTATTTCATTCTGGTGGAAACAGTGATCCACAAGTATTACTTGCAAACCAGAATAAGAGTTTTCAGGGCAGTATTTTACTAGGGATGGGCTTCACATTTGATGACTCCAACTTAGATGCCACCTCTATTTCAGAAATGCATCGCTTAATTGAAAAAGATCCTCGTAACCAGGAACGGATCTTTCCTTATATCGGTGGGGAGGAGGTGAATAGCAGCCCTACCCATGCCCATCATCGTTATGTGATTGACTTCTTCGACAGAAGTGAGGAAGAAGCATGGAAATGGCCAGATTTAATGCAGATTGTCAAAGATAAGGTCAAGCCAATTCGAGATGTCCAAAAGCGGGATGCTTTAAGAGAGCGTTGGTGGCAATATGCAGAAAAACGTCCTGGATTAGTTAGAGCGATCGACCAGTGTGATCGAGTGTTAGTTTGTTTATTTTGTACACCACATCTTTCGTTTGCTTTTCTTCCCAACAGATGCGTATTTGCAAATACCTTAAATGTATTTGCTTTAGATAGCAATCTGAGTTTTTCTATTTTACAGTCTAATATTCATAGTGTCTGGGCTTGGTTCTTTGGTTCATCAATGAAAGATGATCTTCGCTACACGCCAACTGATTGTTTCCAAACATTCCCTTTTCCAGAAAAATGGGAAGACGACCCTACCCTCGAAGAAATCGGTAAAACTTACTATGAATACCGTGCCGATCTTATGGTGCGAAATAATCAGGGTTTAACTGATACCTATAACCGCTTCCACGACCCTGATGAACGTGAGGCCGATATCCTTAAGCTACGGGAACTTCATGAGCAGATGGATCGTGCCGTTCTTGATGCCTATGGCTGGTCAGATATTGATACCACCTGCGGCTTTGTCCTCGACTACCTGGACATCGACACTGACGAGCTTCCCACCGAAGTCCAGGATCGGATTGCTTCTGGTGATCTCTTCTTTCCAACCGTAGAAGAAGCCTCTACCTTCGATAGCCTGGTTCGTACTGGCAAACGTAAACTTCCCTGGCGCTACCGCTGGCCCGAAGCCACCCATGATGAGGTCTTGGCTCGACTCCTTGACCTCAACCAGAAACGTCATGAAGAAGAAGTGTTACAGGGTAAACAATCTCAGGAGGGAGATAAATCTCAAGGACAGAAGAACAAACGAAAGCCGCGAAAATCGCCGGCTAGTGACTCACTAACTCTTGACATCCCTGGGCTTGGCTAAATCAACCTATCGTGGTCCATATCCATTAGAAGTAAAAATTGCCAGAAATCTGGGCTATATTGAGTCCAAGCATAATAGCTTGCGAGGATAGCACATGCCAGACAATCCAGAGAAAAGCATAAGCGAAGCTAATATAAGCGGTGTCGATCCTTTCAGTAACGTGATCAAGCAGAGTGGGGAGTTCGTAAAATATATTTATGTTGAGCAAAGGCTTCCAGCCCTGATCTTGATACTAACAATAGTTTCACTAGTTACTGTTATTGTTTCTAGTCCCTCAGAAAAGACTAGGCTCTTCTTATGGTTTACGACTATTCCACTGCTTTTAATCCTTACGTTCTTTGTGTTGCCAAAGCAAGGAAAAGAAGTCCAAGAAATCAAGAGAGTAAATAAGTCTCTTACACAAGAGAATGGACAATTGCAATCTGAGCGTGCTACTTGGAACGACAAGCTTCGAGAGGTAAGAGAACAGATTACTGATTTAACGAATGGCTCTATAAGTCACCTTGAAAGTATTGAAAGAAAGTTGAATGACATAAGAGGTCAGGTTAATGAATTCCTGATTACAGGGGAATTCAAGAAACCAGATGAGTACTTAAAGGAGCTAGATCAAGAGCTTTCTCGTTTACTTGAGTATATCAAGCTTAGAAGACAAGAGATTGATGGTTTACAAGCTCGTATACCCGGAGCAGAGCAAGTACTGGAGACATCGGCTGAAGCAGCAAAGCTATTTGCAGCACTTCAAATTGACCTAGAGAATAAGGAAAATACAAAAAATTAGTTGAGCTACTTGGAGTTGTTTATCACAAGGTTCCAGTGTTTAACCAAATATTCGCAGTACACTCTTGCCTGTGATGGCCATTTGAGTTGTTGAGATATCTGCTCCCAATGAGTCGTTGTTACAGAGTTAAATGTATTAACGTACTTAGGAAGCGGTTGAGCTAAGCAGGTGGGATTTTCAATTGGATACCGAATAGCCCACTTTTCGAGTAGAAAGTAGTTGCCAACTACAATAGAATGTCCAACAAGCTCTATGAAATCTTGATAGTCACTTTCAAACTTGCCACTGCCAAACGGGTGGCATTGCGAGTAATAGCTGTCAACAAGATCTGTATAACGACGTAGTCCCTCTGATACATCAAGAACTTCCTGATTGAGTTCTTCTCGAATTCTCTTCAGCTCTGTCTTAATGTCATTACAAGGTTTATTTGACGAAGAGTTAGATAGGGCTTTCATGGCATCCAAAATAGCAGAGCGAAATGGCAGCATACGAAGACCTTTAAACTCGTTTGATCTTCAATACGCTTAGGACACAGAAAGATCCGGATAATTTGGCTATCCAGAGAATTTGACAAGGTAGTTAAACAACGGCTGTAGTTCAAATG
Organism: Leptolyngbya sp. 'hensonii'; assembly: GCF_001939115.1. Classification (GTDB taxonomy): domain Bacteria; phylum Cyanobacteriota; class Cyanobacteriia. The sequence continues at coordinate 40,868 of NZ_MQTZ01000055.1, forward strand.
AACTATAACCAGGATAGTCTAATTAGTTTGTTTCGTCTAGTGTGTTGATAGATTGAGACAGTCGCCTCTTCCGTCCCAATAATCCGTTGGCGACGAATGGCTCCAGTAGACATCCAATTTGGAATGGATTATTCTATTGCTCCGGCGCTCTTGCTGAAGTTTTAGTAACCTAACAGCATTCCTCCTCAGTAGCTTTATAGGTGTATTATCTGGATTCGTTATTCTCTAAAGTTTGGCTTAGCGATGAAATGCCTACATGTAATATTTATATTTGGGCTGCGGCGATTGCTCTGCTGGGATTTCGCGCAAAATATTACCGACGAGTCGAGAGAAACGCAGGTCGATCGGCATAGAACCCGCAAAATCAGCAGAGTTGAAATTCATCTTAGTCAGCAGCAAAATTTCCTGCTTGATTTGAGCATCGGAGGCATCCCCAATATGATCCGCAACCTGAAGCGGCGAGGGGACATGACCATGTGGATAGCCTCCTATTTCTGGGATGTAGCCAGTTGTGTAGAGGTAGGAAATATCCCCCACATTGAAGCTGGCACCTCGTAAAGGCGGGTACTGCCCTGCTCGGATCAGGCGAACATCATTCGAGATGCGAAGCGAAACCAAGTCATACTGCTCAACGCCAGAGGCGCATAAGGCTTTCTCAAACCCCGATCGCTCTTCCGGCTCAAACCGCGAGCTTTTATGAATAACAACACGACGGGGCAGTTGCCGCCGTTCACTGCGATAGCGATCGAGCACCATTTGCAGCAGCTCGTGAGCCATTTCTTCGGAGAGGTGGGGCGATCGCTCTTCTTGGTAACTATTCCAGTGAAAGGTAGGGCCACGAAGAACAAGTCCTTCACCATTTTCATCAAACGCTTGCACTACGCTGCTTCGTAGGGTGCTTGCACTACCGAGTGGTCGAAAGAAGCTAATTCCGATGAAGCAAGTGCCGGGAGTTAAACCAACTGGAGACCAGGGCAGACCTTCAACCTTGAAGTAGAGTCCGGTAAAGAGGTTCCAGGCAATACGAGATAGGTGATCCAATTGCCGCCGAGAATCAACTAAGCCGATCGTGGTTTCCTGAAGAATTTGCGTCGGCTTATGAAACTTCATCGCCAGTGCTTTGAATGCACGCCGAAGATCCCGATGGATAGGAATTTTCTGAACTCGGTAATCTGCAACCCGACATTTTTTGAAGAGGTCGTTGGGCGGAACAAAAACGATGTAATCGAGAGGATAGTCCCGCTGTGTCAGCAGCTCTAGTTTAGTTTGTAGAACCCCTAGAAACCGCTCAAAACGCTCCTTTTGATTAGTGATACCCAGGATTTCAATTGTCTCTTTTCTGGTAATTGCTTCAAAAAGATTGTCATCCATGCGAAGCTCACAGCGAAAGCCTCGGTCAGCCTTGCAACCGGGGAATGAGATTTGTCCCGTGTCTCCAGCAACACCATCGGTTAGGTCGCTATAGAACTTCCTGGCAGCAGTCATCCCCTCACCAGTTCCAATGAACCCGATATGAACTTCCTGTTTGTGGCGACTGGTTCCGAGCGACCGGGGGCCATAGAGGGCAATGCCAATTTTAGGATCGCTATGCTCTCTATTGTCGGCAAAAAGCAGCTTCGGCTCATCAAAATACTGAGCGGAAAGTTTCGGACGATTCAATTCGAGCGGTTTAATTTTGTTCACTACCGTGTTCATTTACTCCTCATCATCCAGCTCGTCGTCCTCATCCTCATCGATCTCCTCATAGTCGCTGTCTTCCCCTTCAAGTGCCTGGAGGTACTCGCTGAGGCTAAACAGGTCATGCGCGTAAACCTGGTTTTTGAATGGCTTCGTGTCTTCAGCAATTCCGGGCCACTCAATGTCAAAGGTAAGGAGCTGCGATGTATCGATGATGGCTGATTGATTCCCAAAGTTAAGAACAATCTGAGGCTTTCCTTGACTGAGGTAGTCTCGCCAGAAGTGAACTTCACTCAGATAGAGGTCGTTATACATTCGGGCTTTGAGCCGTGTCGCACGACGACCAATCTGTTTGGAAGGCAGAGGAGTAGAGCCATCTGATGTGAAATGACGTTCAGGTCGAATGCTCAAACCCCATTGCAAAGGGGCTACTTCATGAAACTTGAGTGAGCTTGCAAGATGGATCCAAAAGTTTTTGGTCTCGCCAGTTGCTTTACGTTTTTGCGGCCATGCAACATTCCGCTTAGATTGACTTTGATTCAGGGGTCGATAAATGACGGCACGCTCTTTCTTGTCTTCAGTGGCAGGAAAAAAATAACGCCAATGGTCAGGATCGTACCGAATGTTCAATCGGGCTGTGAATTTATAGAGCGAACGATTCAGTAAAGTTTGATACCGACGCTTTCCTTCCGCAGAATCCCAAAGCGTTTGAGCGGAAATCTGCTGAATATCTCGGTTAGAGGTGACTGTATGAAATGGATTGCCAACTTCTCGCAGGTCATGGAAGGCGTACAGTCGTCCTTCTTTTAACAGAAAGGGAGCCAGTTCCCATTGGTCAGATGGATACTGCATCTGCTCCTTAACCTGATGCTCCTGGCGATCGTTGTAGTCGGTGGGTGCTGAAAATACGACAGCCGGGAGATGGGAAACCGCAAGCAGGCTACTGTGTAAACTATCCTTAACAAAAGACTCCAAGATTTCGGGTTTGTCTGGTTGATTCAAGCCACGACTTCTAGCCTCGTGTGCTCGCTTCATTTCCCGCAGGACGGGAATACTGTACGTATTTAACTGAGAATCGATCAGCTTGTGATGATCGCCACAGAGCAAAATCAGATTCGTATGTTTGTTCAGATCCTCTTCAGGAAAGGAGCTATCTCCTCGTGGGCCTCCGGGTTCATAGGCGACAATGTGGGCAATCTCTCCCGTTACAACGGGGTCATCTAAATTGCTTCCTTCCTGAATCAAGGACTTTCCACAATTCGGAAACGCGCATACTCCTCCTGATTGCAGGCAAAGCAGCTTAGTTTCCCGGTCTGAAATTTTTTTCCGACTCACGAGGCATCCTACCTGGAATTGAGTTAAGAAAGAGTAGCTGAAATTAGGCTCTGGAAAATCCCGCAATTCACCCGTATATATGTATTATTTTGGCTCATATGACCTGATTCTGCTGTCTGGTTAGGAATGAGGCAATTAAAATTCTTTATTAGGTGCTTTTGTAAGGATAGGGAGCAAAATTGGGGTTTTCATTAGTACCATACTAACTGGTCATTTTTGTCAATAGGGAGAGCTTGCTTGTGATCACATCCGCTGAAATCCGCACGAAACTCGTTGATGCTCTCCAATTAGATCTGGTCGGGCCAACTCCAGATGATGGAGAGCACGCACACGAGGTGCTGATTCAGGCCCCCTCAAAGTGGTACTTATGTGGTTTTCTTGCCCCCTTCGGTGCAGCTATTGACCTGAAATCAGATGAGACCGTAGACGAAGAGCTGGATCAACAAGCCGGAAATGCTGCGAGTGAAGATGCGGCTGTGCCAGAAGCAGCGGCTGCACGTAAGGTGCCATTCCCGTCCTCAATGGGGTTGAGCTTCCTGGTGTCGGAACAAGTCACCGAACTGAAGGCGACTGTCTGTTGGGGTGATTATCTACCGATCGACCTCGAAGAGGAGGAAACCCAGGAAGAAGAAGAGGAGCGGCGCAAGCAAATCGGCTGGCAGCGTGTCCCTCAAAAAGCAGAGCTAACGGTGCCACTCTCAGTAACGTCTCAACCAAAGCATATCGACGTGCCGGGTGGCAGTGGTCTCACCTTGGTCATCGCCAATCGCCCGGTGCGATCGCACCGCTTTGCTGAAGGAACCCGTTCGGTTTCGGTTTTCCTTGTGAACTATCGCGCCAGTTCAATGGATCGCGATCGGGATACGACCTTTGCCTTTCAAACCAGTCTGTCCCTGGAATGTACTGAAGGCTTTATTCCTCGCTCTGACCCACGGGGCGGTGAAAGCATCGATTGGGATGAAGCAGTCGCCAGTGTGCAATATCGCGACGAATATGAGTTTGCGGTTGGGCATAACGTCTCTGTCATTGCTAAGTCGGAGGGCAAAAGCTGTACGAAAATCTGCACCAACTGGATTCCAACGGCTGAGGTCGCACGAGTAGCACCCGCTTATATTCCAGGGATTGAGCTAAGCATGGAGGCTTTGGCAAGTGCTAACGATGCGGTCACGCTCCGACAAATGGTTGGGCCAATGGTCACAGCCTACGAGTCCTGGATAACGAAGCAAGGTAAAACTCCTTTACAAGGGCACGCTGCGCAGGTGAGCCAGAAGTTGCTCCAGAATGCTGATCGAGCGCGACAACGAATTGCGGCTGGGTTAACAGCCCTCGACGATCCAGATGTGCTGGACGCTTTTCGGCTCATGAATCGCGTGATCGCAACTGCCCGACGGCAGCAACTCAGCCAGGAGGAAGGAAAACCTGCGGCTGAGTTCGAGCCACCATCATGGCGACCTTTTCAGATTGCCTTCATCCTGCTCAATCTGGTGAGTATTGCTGAGCCAGAGCATCCTGATCGGGAAGTTGTCGATCTTCTCTTTTTTCCGACAGGTGGTGGAAAAACGGAAGCCTACTTGGGACTCGCAGCTTTTGCGTTGGTACTGCGACGATTGAGGAATCCTGGTATTCAAGCGGCTGGTGTCAGTGTGCTGATGCGTTATACCTTGCGACTGCTCACCCTCGATCAGTTAGAACGGGCTTCACGGTTGATTTGTGCCTTGGAGCTAGAACGGCAACAGGATAAACGACTGGGGACATGGCCGTTTGAGATTGGGCTATGGGTGGGGCAGAGCGCAACTCCAAACCGGATGGGGAAAAAAGGCGACAAGAATGACGAATATTCTGCCCGTGCCAGAACCTTGGCATTCCAACGAGATGATCGCAGTAAACCCTCTCCCATCCCCCTTGAAAAATGTCCCTGGTGTGGTGAGAAATTTAAGGCAGTCTCCTTTCAATTACTGCCAGATTCTGATGCTCCCAAAGACTTACGAGTGATCTGTAGCAATCGTCGGTGTTCATTCCGAGGGGATAACCCGCTGCCGATTATTGCAGTGGATGAACCCATTTACCGTAGGCTTCCCTGCTTCATCATTGCGACTGTTGATAAATTTGCTAACCTTCCGTGGGTGGGGCAGACAGGAGCATTGTTTGGTAAAGTGACTCACCACAGTGAAAAGGAAGGTTTCTATGGCCCTGCTGATCCGACCAAAGTGGGTAAACCTTTACCGGGACATCTACCACCCCCTGATTTAGTCATTCAGGATGAGTTGCATCTAATCTCTGGTCCTCTCGGTACGATGGTGGGTCTTTATGAAACGGCAATCGATCGTTTGTGCTGTGTCCAGAAAAACGGAAAAGCCATCCGCCCAAAAGTGATTGCCTCTACTGCCACTGTGCGACGAGCCGATCGCCAGATTCAAGCCCTCTTTGGTCGCAGCCATGTGGATATTTTTCCGCCTCCTGGTCCCGATCGCCACGATTCCTTCTTTGCAGAAACCATCTCTACAGACAAATCTCCAGGTCGGCTATACATAGGGGTTGCAGCTCAAGGGCGAAGTTTGAAAGTCGTCCTCTTGAGGGCTTACCTTGCCCTGCTTGCTGCGGCTTGCAAGGAATGGGAGGACGTAGGAGGAGCCAAAGCGTCACCCAATCCAGCCGATCCCTACATGACTCTGTTGGGCTACTTCAACTCTCTACGTGAACTGGGTGGTAGTCGCCGCATTATCGAAGATGAGGTCAACTCCCGCTTAATTAAATACGGAGAACGACGACTGCGATACGGTGAGGAGTCTGGCCCTTTCGCTAATCGTAAGATTGATGATGAACCGGAGGAACTCACCTCGCGTGTGAGTACTAATAAAGTGGCAAACACCAAGCGTCGTCTTGCACTGCCGTTTACTGAGACGGAGCGAGTGGATGTCGCACTAGCCACCAATATGATTTCGGTGGGTCTGGACATCGTTCGTCTGGGATTGATGGTGGTGTTAGGCCAGCCGAAGACGGCAGCGGAGTACATCCAGACGACCAGTCGGGTTGGACGGGATTCAAATCGACCAGGCTTAGTGGTCACGCTCCTGAATATTCATCGACCCCGCGATCGCTCCCACTACGAACGATTCCAGAGTTGGCACGCCAGTTTCTACCGAGCCGTTGAAGCAACGAGTGTCACTCCCTTTTCACCCCGTGCCCTCGATCGTGGACTTGCAGGAGTGACCGTTGCGTTGGCACGCATGAGCATTGACGAGATGCCCCCACCGTTGGGAGCCTCTCAGGTTGAGCAGAACCGTTCAGCGCTCGAAGCGGTAGTGAATACCATTGCACACCGAGCTGAAGGCCATAATCCTGATCTTTTAGCCGATGCAGCGGAAACTTTACGCCAGGAAGTCCGATCACAGGTTATCGATTTATTAGATACCTGGGAGCGCATTAGCGATCGCGAGAAGCGCATTCAGTACAACAAGCAGGAAGTTGACCTTGCTGCCCCACTGCTTTTGGATGCCTTTGACCCAAAAGCGGATGAAGCTCCTGAAGAGCAGCAAAAGTTTAAGACGCAGCGGAGTTTGCGAGATGTAGAACCCACAGTCAATGTATGGGTTCGTGATCCGGCAGGACAAGAGATCGATGGAGAGTCAATATGAAGTCAAAGAGAAAGCCCACCCCTGCTGGAGAACTTCGGCAAAGCCAATTATTAAACACGTTTGGCCCAGGCTCAATGGTCGATCTCCCTGACCATTCCGTGGTCATTGCAGGACTGAACTATTGGAAAGGCGAACGAAAGGTGATTCGGGAAGATCGTCTTAGAAGCAAAGTCGCAAAGATCCTGGAAGTTGAGGATATTAAGTTCTACACACCGCCTAGACAAGCTGAAGATGCCAATGCTCCGCTCTCCGGTATCGATGCGTTCATCTTTCCCACCTGGTTCTTGGCTCAGATTGATCGCACGGTAAAAGTCAAAGGTAAGGAATATCGAACTCGCCCTTTTCTAACATGGAATGCGGTGAAAGGAGGCGCAAAGTTTGAAGGCAGTAAGGTGACAGCCGTTCCAGTCCGATTCGTTCAGGCATGTGTGAATGGGCATTTAGACGACATCGACTGGTATGCCTTCGTTCATGAAGACTTCAGGACAACTTGTCGAGGCCAACTATGGCTAGATGAGGGTGGCTCAGGCAACGATTTTGAGGAGATTTTTGTTCGTTGCGAAGCCTGTAACGCTCGTCGTCCATTGGCAACAGCAAAAGTTAAAGACTCAAAGGTCTTAGGCCCCTGCAAAGGTAAACGACCCTGGTTAGGATATGGGGCACAGGAACCTTGTGTGGCTCATAAGATTGATGATGCTGGCAATATTGTTACTACCGATAAGCCAGAATACAATCGGCTGCTTGTTCGTTCTGCCAGTAACGCCTATTTCAGTCAAACCCTCAGCGTTATTTCGCTTCCTGATCCAGATGCAGCACTCAAGAAAGCTCTCGATAAATTCTATGAGGGAGAGCTTGAGCATGTTCCTAATCTCGATATTCTCAAATATGAATTTACAAAAGATCGTTATAGTGAGCTATCAAGATTTGGAGCCGCAGTTGTTTGGGCTGAAATAGAGCGGCGCAAGAGTGGGCAAGCAGCACCAGATAAAAGCATCAAACAAGTTGAACTAGAAGCATTGCTTGCTTGCCCAGAGGAGATGGGGAAAGAGGCACTCAGTATGAGCAGCGACTTTGATGCTCGTGCTCGAAAGCTTGATGGTCTTGACCAAAAGTGGAAACCTTTTATTGATCGCGTTGTCCTGGTTCACCGTTTACGTGAAGTGATAGCCCAGGTTGGCTTTACCCGATTTGAGGCATCAATGCCAAATATTGAAGGGGAATTGGACGACCTAGCGATTAACGTTAGACGAGCTGCTCTTGATTTTGAATCGTACTGGGTTCCTGCTGTTGAGAATAAAGGCGAGGGTGTATTTATCTCTTTCCCCAAGTCACGAGTTGAAGAGTGGGTAAAGCGATCGGCTGTTAAAGCACGAGGAAAAAGTCTTGAAGAAGGTTTTCTCAAATGGCTTGATAGCAGGGGGATTCCAAGAGATAAGGGGCGGTTTCCAGGTATTCCTTACATCATGCTGCATTCTTTATCGCACCTCTTGATTACCGCAGTTTCACTAGAGTGTGGCTATGCAGCCAGCGCAATTCGTGAACGTATCTATGCGAATGAAACAGGTTATGGAATTTTGCTCTATACCGGAACTTCTGGTTCTGAAGGAACTTTAGGTGGACTCGTTCAGGTTGGGAGACGCATTGAGCAACACCTTTCAAGAGCATTAGAACTAGGAAGGCTTTGCTCAAACGATCCGGTCTGCGCTCAACACGAACCAACCAATCCACAGGAAGACCGCTTCCTTCATGGCTCAGCGTGTCATGGCTGTTTACTCATTGCTGAAACCTCTTGTGAACGTCGCAACGAATTTCTTGATCGGGCACTTGTTGTTAATACGGTTGAAGAACTCGGAGCCGAATTTTTCCCAGATGATGTCTTCTAATGTCTCCTTTCCATCAGTTGAGCCGTCCCGCCTTAATCAACATAGCGACAGCCCTCGAATCAGGAAGGTTGTCTGCTCCATTTCATTCCGTCAATGTGGCAACCTATGTTCCGTCAGCAATATCTCAGAATATCGCTGATGAATTGCAGCGGCTCTACTCATCAGGAATGGCTGAGAGACATATTGCTTATACATTACGGCTGCTGGCAGAAGAGAGAGAGTCATCTCAAAATACCAAAGACCGCGTTAATTTAGTTTGGACTGGTCATGAGCTAACTGGAGCTGAATCGAGAGACACATCAGTAGTTGTGCGAGAACTTTTCAGCTCAGCTCAACAGAGCGTACTAATTTCAAGCTATGCGATCGACAGAGGTAAGAAGGCACAAGAACTATTTGAAGTGCTTTCATCTCGTATGGATTCAAATCCAAGCTTACAGGTCAGAATGTTTCTCAATGTGCAGCGGCCATATAAAAGTGATACCTCTGAGGTTTTCTTATTGAAGGAATTTTCCAAGGAATTTCGGAATGATATCTGGCTGGGGCAGCGCATCCCAGAGGTGTTTTACTATCCGCGATCGCTTTCAAAGGAAGCTGGCCCCAAAGCCTGTCTTCATGCAAAGTGCATCGTTGTTGATGATGAGCGATTACTAATCACCTCCGCTAATTTTACAGAGGCCGCACATGAAAGAAATCTTGAAGCAGGTGTTCTAATGATTGATTCTGTAGCAGCACGAGCAATACGGAGTCAGTTTGAAATGCTTGTTACAAAAGATATTCTCAGGCGTATTCCAGGATTATAGAAAAAATACCAAGAAATTCCCCACTAGAGAAAGATACTTATACTACAAATCAAAACTGTTTATGCCAGAAATCAACTTTCAACAAATTCGCCCTTTCAATGGTGGAGTACGAGAGGCATTTGAAGAACTTTGTTGCCAAATATTTCGTCGTCTAACCACCCCAGAAGTTGAACCTAACAGCGCATATCAACGTTTTCGAGGAGCAGGAGGGGATGGCGGTGTTGAAGCTCTTTGGATTTCACCGAATGGAGAGAAATGGGGGCTTCAGGCAAAATACTTTGATGGTCTTGGTGACTCTCAATTTGCACAAATGACTGAATCCTTACAGCAGGCTACGGGTAATCATCCTGAACTTAGGAGGTATACATTTTGTATCCCATTTAACCCTACAGGCCCTACAGCAAGGGGTCGCCGTGGTAGAAGTCAAAGTGAAAAGCTTTGTGATTGGATTCAAAATGCTCGACAAGAGCTTCAAACTAACGGTCTTGATATCGTCATTGAAGTCTGGACAGAAAGCGTCCTATGCGATCGATTACTTGCTGTTGATATAAATGGGGGATTACGTCGCTATTGGTTTGATAGCAATGTTATGGGTTGGGATTGGTTTGGTGCTAGGCTCGACGAAGCTAAAGTTCAAGCAGGAAGACGCTACACTCCTAGACTTTCGGTTGATGTACCTGCATTTGCTGCCTTAGAAGCATTTTCTTGTACTGACAAGTGGCGAAAGCGCACTGAGATTCTCCTTGCTTCTCTTCGTAAAACTATTAGTTCCTGGCATCAAGATATAAGTACTTCCAGTTCTTTACCAGAGGATGGTCAAGATTTAGCCGCATCTATTTCTAATCAACTTAGTCAATTAGAAATAGAACTCAGAGAGGCATCTTCCTGGGACCAACACCTAAATTTAGAAGCTGTTAGTTCTCATGTTGAGCATTTACTTCAAGAAAGCCAGCAGGCAGAACAAATCTTTCTAGATGATCTAATAGCGAATCATGGTGATAATGCTGATACACCTGGATTTCGCCAATTTGAAGCGGAATATAATGTACATTTTCCTGCTGCAAAACTCGATACATCGAGAGAACTAGTAACCGTACTCAGGAAACTAGAAGAGTGGCTGGAAAGTTCTGATGCACGACTGCCTCGGAGCAAAGTGATGCTTCTTCGGGGACCAGCAGGAGTGGGAAAAACACATGCAATTATCGATCATGCTCTTCATCGGTATGCAGATGGACAACTCTGCCTTGTGTTTTACGGTGAAGACTTTGCTGGTGGAGAACCTTGGGAGGTGATGGTACGAAAGTTGGGGCTTCCAGGGGATGTTGGTCGTGATGAGTTCTGGAGCATGATTGATACGATTGGCGAATCGGCTGGAATTCCAGCTCTGATTTGTATTGATGCTCTCAATGAATCACAAGATAGAAGTCGCTGGAAACAAGCATGGTTACCTACTCTTCGTCAGCAGATCACTCAATTTCCTTGGCTAAAGCTCTGCATATCTTGTCGAGATACTTACCTAGATGAAGTGATTGAAGATGAAAGTGAGATCCCTTACTTTGAGCATAACGGTTTTGTCGGGAGAGAGTTTGAGGCAATACAGAAGTTTTTTGAGTTTTATCAACTAGAACCTCCAGCTACACCACTACTGCAACGAGAGTTTGCGAATCCACTTTTTCTACATCTTGTTTGTATTGGACTACAGGATGAAGGGCTTGCATCCTTGCCTTTAGGGTCTCTTGGATTCACGGATATTCTTAGGCTTATTCTTGACAGTAAAAATAAGAGTGCTGCTCAAGTGTGTCGATATGACTTCAGGGACAACAAAGTCTATTCGGCTGTCAAGGCACTTGCACAAGAGATGTCCCAACGTAGAACACGAATTCTTCCGCGTGAGATTGCTCAAGATATAGTTGGCAGAATATTTTCAACTGATGATCATAATCGTTCACTTTTTCTGCAATTAGAGAAGGAAGGACTTATTTCCTTTCTATTTCGGAAAGAAAGACCTCTTGCTCCTAGACAGTGGTTTTGTAGATTCACTTTTGAGCGCATCGGTGACTTTTTGATTGCTCTCTCAGTGATTAATGAAATTGACACCAGAATTCACACAATTTCACAATCGCAAGAATTGCAGCCGCAGACAAACATCATCAGTTTCATTAGAGAGTCTATATTAGAGTACTCTAACGGAACTGCTCGTGCCAACTCAACTCAACCAACTTCTGACAACACTGAAGAACTGCTAAAAAATAGGGGTGTACTCGAAGCCTTATCCATCATTTTGCCTGAAAGATTTCACGTAGAACTGGCTGATGTGCTTGATACTGTAAATCGAGTTCAGGTTCTTCTACCGATTATATTTTCAGGATTTGAGTGGCGTTCACCGAGTAGTTTTTCTCGCCACACTGAGCTTTTAGTTTATGAGGGTTTACGCAATAGCCAAATAGCATTCAATGTCATGAGTGCTTTATTTGGCATGGTTCCAGTTCCTAACCATCCATTGAATGCTGGATTTATAGACAGGCTGAACTGGGACGCTGATCTAACAACAAGGGATCCATTTTGGAGTTTCACTCTGCACAAGGACTTTGAGGAGAAAGGCAGAGCAAGGCAGTTAATTGAGTGGTCACTGAAAGCAGATCTTACTGCTTTCAGTGAAGAAACTGCACGGCTATGGTCATTGTTTCTGGCATGGTGTTGTGCATCTTCAGACAGAAGGGTGCGCGATCGTGCTAGCAAAGGATTAACGCGATTCTTTCTGATACAACCTACAATCATTAAGCCAATTATTTTGCATTTTGCCGAAGTTGATGACGACTACATATTGGAACGTGTAAGCCTCGCAGCTTATAGTACTCTTTTACATCTCAAAGATGATCATTTTACTAAGGATACTGCTGAGGCCATCTATACCGAGTTCTTTGCTCAGGACTCTGTTCCAGATAGCGTGTTGACCAGAGACTGGTTGAGGCTCATTGTGGAGTTAGCATATCAGCAAAATATCTTAGACCAAGCAATTAGTACCGACCGATTTAGACCACCTTATGCTAGTCACTGGCCTATTATGTTTCCAACAGAGGAGGATGTTAGTCACCTCGTAAATGAGGAACCTTTTAGAAGAAATATGAACCTCAGTGATTTTGCGATAGGTACAGACTTTGCTCGATATGTAGTAGAGCCTCGGATACTAAGAGCGTATGATCTTGAGTCATTAGAAATCAGCCGAGAAGATGTTTTTCGCTGGTTTATAAGGAGTGTGTCTGAGCTGGGCTATCCAGGGCAAGGGCAGCAGTGTTTTCGATATGACATGCATTTACTGAGTAAGTACGGTGGAGGACGCGCACGACCAGGCTGGGCTGAACGATTGGGCAAGAAGTATTACTGGATACTGTTGCGTCAACTGGCAGGTATTATCTCCGACCATGTACCAAGAAAAATAGAATTGTGGGGAGATGAACGAGAAACGTCTTTACCTAGAGTGCATGGAATCGATTTTAGAGATATTGATTTGACGGATCTACGCTCATTCCTCCCACAAAATCCTGAATATCTAGCGTGGTGGAAGCCAATTGCTTACGATTTTAGTGCTTTTTCTCACTTGGATCATGCAAGCTGGATATGGGATGAGAACTTCCTAAATACTATGGAGGTAATTGAGATATCTGACAATAGTAGCGACGATTGGGTTTACCTATCCTTGTATTTAAGTCTGAGGGATACACCAGAACTTAGTGCTGATGATGAGCGCTCTTATCGAAACTTTTCTATCTTACTTAAATCAGCTTTTGTGCCATATGCAGACTTGAAAAGGATACGCCGAGCAGCACGCTCTACTGATGATTTCTACAATCGTTCTCATCTTGATGAGCCACATGATTATCGATTGCTCATCGGTGAATATCCCAATACATTGGTTCTTCAACAGAGAATAGAAGTTGGTGAGATAGATCTTAGTTGCTCTGTTCCCGGAACAGACGCAGCGCAGAACACCTGCATTGAGTTACTAAGAGGAGGGGAATTTGAGTATGACTGTAGTGAGGAAGAATCAATACCAAATCTTTTAGTACCATACCCTGATCTTGTTGATTTCGGCAGATTGCAGTGGGATGGTTTGTACGGTTGGATAGATTCTGCTAGTTCTCTGCAAATAGCGACAATCAATAATGAGCAAGGTTCAGGATTACTTATTAAGAAAAATTATCTTCAGCAGTTTCTTGAAAACAGATCTCTTGCACTCATATATGTTGGTTTGCAGCGCAAATATTTTGTTAATGGTTTTAGACAAGGCCCAGGCTCACATGAATTAAGAAGTATTTATGAGCTAAACGGGAATCAGATTCGAGCACTATCACAGTCGGCCCAACAATATCGCAATAGCCAGGGAGATATAGAAAGCTAACCGACTAATCAACAACCTACAAGCTTCTGACTTCTCGAAGCGCAAATCCTAAGCTTGGTCGTTCATCTTGGAAAGCGGCTACTTCTTTGAGCTACACGCCTCTTAGCCCCCGTGACATTAATCCGCATGACGATCACATCCTTCGTTGCTCCATAAAAATCAACTGCCTCATCCATGCTCATTTTTGTCTTCACAATATGGAGCGCGGCTTCTTCAGAAATAAGCAGTGCTGGCCCCAGCCAGTTAGCTTCATCCTCCTGTTCCTTATTGAAATGACGGCACCCGTTCTTATCCAGGACAGGCATAGGCATATGTCCGAGAATGCCGTGGCCCAGCTCATGGGCAATATTTGAAGCTTGCCGACGAGGGTGATGCGAATCGTTATGGATAATCCGCCGTCGATAACCGTCGCAGATAGTAATTGCTGAAAAACTCTGCGAGTCATGGTTCATGTAGTACTGAACAGCCTCTGGGATCTCTCCCACATATGAGGACAAGGGATCGACCGGGATTTCAAGATGAGCAGCTAATTTCCAGGGACAAAGTGGTGCATGAGGACTCAGCCCCAGATCAGCTCTAAATTCCCGTGCATAGTTGTTAGCTTCGGTCTTAAAACCACGACGGAACTCACCCATCAATCTTCCCGATCCTTGCGTAGACGTTCATATCCAGCTTTGACAATGGCTTCGAGTGCTGCTGCTCCTTCCGGTGTGAGGTGAGGGTCTGCCCGTAAGTACGCCGTGATCTGGGCGAGTGGGTCAGACTCTACTTGAATCTCTTCACTACCTTGAACGAAAAATTCAGCCTTAAGACCTGACCATGCTAGCAACGCAGCGAGGCTATCGACATCAGGTCTTCTCCCTTGTGCCATGCGGGTTAATGTTGATGCGCTAACTCCAGACTGCTCAGCAACTTGCTTCCACGCCAATTTCTTCGACTGACGTTGACTGTCTAGTGCCGCATAAAAGGACTCCACGTTGAATTCGACCTTTCCCATCTCGCCTCCCGGTTGCTCACTTGCAATTCTAAATCACATGTGCAATAAATAAAAGTGATTGCACTATAGCAATCAAAGTTCACTCTCGCAATCGGAGAATTGCATTATGGTTACATCACAGAATTACCGGGTTAAAGTCGATGAGAACACCTACTCCGTCTCAGATCCAGTTATCACAGGACTTCAACTGCTGGACACGGCTGGTAAGAGACCATCAGATGAGTTCCTCATTTTCTATCTGCTGCCGGACGGTCAGCTTGAGGAAATCCGTTTGGATGAGACCGTTGACCTGAGACAGCGCGGTGTGGAGCGTTTCATCACTTGGCGCAGCGATCGCTCGTTCCGCTTTGTAATTGACGGTCGCCGTTTTGAGTGGGGCGCACCTCTCATCACAGGGCTGAAGCTTAAACAGCTCGCAGGGGTTGACCCTCAAACGTATGGAGTCTGGCTAGAAGTCAGAGGAGGGGAAGACCGTCCGGTAGAAAATACCGAGACAGTTGACCTTACAGCTCCAGGGGTCGAGCGATTCTTCACTGGTAAGAAAACCACGACGGAGGGGTAGACCATGCCTTTTTTGCCTTCCCGCGATCGGGAATATTTGGAAAGCAAGGGGTTTGTCTACCAAGAAATCGTCGATGGAAGCCAGAAGGGGCTKATTTTCCCTGCCTTTAGGCTTCCAGCCAACAAGTACGACGTGCTCCAAGCTGATGTGTTGATTCTGCTCCCAGCAGGCTACCCAGATACACCACCGGATATGTTCTACCTGCAACCTTGGGTCAAGCTTGCTGCCCAGAGTCGGTATCCAAAAGCCGCTGACCAGCGCTTTGCGTTCAATGGAGCATCGTGGCAGCGTTGGTCACGTCATAACAATGAGTGGCGATCTGGGGTTGATGGTATCTGGACAATGCTGAAGCGCGTGGAACATGCAYTGGAGGTGGCTGCATGACCAACTTCGTAACTTTGACGTTGCAGGAACGCCACCTTCAAGAGCTAAAAGCCAAACTTTTTCATGACGATGGCCGAGAGCGAGCYGCTTATCTACTCTGCGGTGAAGGCTTCATCGAGTCTGATCCGTGGACTAACCTRCCTCGCCAAAAGTACCTGTCCTATGATGTGTTGCCTATTCCAGACGAGGAGATYGTTTCCCAYTCGTCACAGCACATCACCTGGRAAACAGATTCCTTTGTTCGTGCCTTAAAGCTTGCTCAGACCAAAGGGATGACTGTTGCAATCGTCCACAGTCATCCTGGTGGATTAGAAGCCTTTTCTGATCAGGATGATCGCAATGAACCCGATCTGGTGCAGTTAGCTCACAACCGAAACGGAGAAAAGACGAGGCTTTTGAGCCTCGTTTTGACGTTAGAGGGGAATGTGATTGGGCGATGCTGGAGGAATCCCAAAGAGTATGAGCCGTTGAATCTCATCTCTTCTATTGGCGATCGAATTCAGCTTTATTATCCAGGGCGCGGGGAGGGGGTATCATCACCTGTCTTCCACCGACAATCACTTGCTTTCGGCAAAGCCTTGACTCAAGACTTGTCCATGTTGCGGGTAGGTGTTGTTGGGTGTGGTGGCACGGGCAGCGCAGTAGCCATGCTGCTACCGAAGCTAGGAGTTCGGCGAATTGTCCTGCTTGACAAAGATGTAGTTGAGGAAACGAATCTGAATCGGCTGCATGGTGCAACGTGGACTGATGCTCAGGAGCAATGCCCAAAAGTTGAAGTTGTTGCGCGATCGCTAGCAGCTTTGGGCATTGGTGTTGAGGTAAGAACCCACCAGACCTGGATAGGTGATCCAGCGTGCCGAGATGCTCTGAAATCTTGTGATGTTGTATTTAGCTGCACGGATGACCATGCTGGCCGCTTATTCTTAAACCGTTTTGCCTACTACTACCTCACCCCCGTCTTTGATATGGGATTAGCGATCGAGGTTTCCAATTCAGAACCTCCAGAGATCCAGGCTTTAGATGGCAGAGTTACAACACTTGTACCCAGCTACACCTGCTTACTCTGCCGTGAAGTGATCGATCCAATCATCGCCCGTGATGAGGCACTCAAACGGGAACAACCCGAAGAATATGAAAGGCGGAAGGCAGAAGCGTATGTCTTCGGTGAAGGCAACCCAAGTCCAGCCGTGGTTCTTTTCACAACTGATGTAGCAATCATGGCACTAGAGGAATTRGTTCACCGCATTCAAGGATTTCGCGGTGAGGATGGAACCGTAGCTCAACGAGTCAGRAAATATCACCTTCTGACTGATCGAAARCAAGGAGCGCGATCAAAGGAACATTGCCCTGTATGCARCAACRGTGAGTGTTGGGGAAGGGGAGATATCGAGCCATTTCTTGATTTGGTATAGCMTTATGCGTGTGCATTCAATAATCCGATATTTKCTTRTTTCACTTCGGYTAATTCCAAAGCCTGATTTTGTAAGTCGGGTAGCGCCTTCTCATCCTAGCCCTGAAGAAATAGCCCTTGGTGAGATCRTAATTGTGGGAGACAGAAAATATCAGAAATGGGCTTGCTTCCGTTGCCCAGATGACTGTGGGGAAATTGTTCTTTTATCCCTCAACACCTCCCGACATCCATCTTGGCGTGTTACTGTCGATTGGCTCAGTCGTCCAACTCTGCATCCATCAGTACGACAGCTTGCTGGTTGCAAATGTCATTTTTGGGTACGAGAAGGACGCATTGATTGGTGTAGAGACTCAGGGCAAGTTTGAGCCCAGATGCAGCATGTTCTGTTACGACACTAAGACATCTTTATTCAAGGAGATTCAAGTGTGTTTGATGATGTAATTCGTAAGCTCAAGCGGCTTGAGCATGGTGTTCAAGTTTCAATTCAACTAGAGCTTGATGATAACGGTTACCTTGATCGCGTTTGCCCTTCAAACGAATGTAAAACTCATTTCAAGGTGTTCTTTCAAGACTGGCGCGATATCGTTCGTGATGAAGAAGTCTTCTGTCCTCTATGCCGTCATGATGCTAAGGCTACTGAGTGGAATACTCCCAAGCAGGACGAGTATATAAAAAATTCAGCCTATGCTTATGTGCAACAACAGCTTGGAGAGGCTTTCCAATCTGATGCGCGTAGATTTAATCGATCACAGAATCGAAACAGCTTCATTAAAATGTCGATGTCGTATAAACCAGGCTCGGTTTCGATTCCTATTCCTGCAAGTGCAACCGAGGTCATGACTCAGGAGTTTCAATGCGATGAGTGCAAGTGCCGTTATTCATCTATCGGTGCTGCTTTCTTTTGTCCCTCTTGCGGTCACAACTCAGTGCTCGAAACGTTCTCAAATTCTCTGCAAACAGTTAAGGAAACTCTTGCTGCGATTCCGGTTATTCGCACCGCATTAGAGGAATCTACCAACAAAAATGTGGCAGAAGACTCAATTCGTCATATTTGTGAAAATGGCTTAGTGAAAATCGTATCGTCGTTTCAAAGATACGCCGAAGCTTGTTTTCAAAAACTTCCAAATTCAGGATCTTTTTCTATCCGTCGTAATCTATTTCAAAGCCTTAGTGAGTCAGATGCAATTTGGCGTTCTGCAACAGGTACAGGCTACACTGACATATTAGACAGTACTGAATATCAGTCATTATTGGTTTACTTTCAGCAGCGACATGTGCTTTCTCACCTTGATGGTATTGTTGATCAACAATATATAGATCGCTCAAATGATTGTCGATTCGATGTTGGGCAAAGGTTGATTGTTACAGAATCAGGTGTTGTCCAACTGGCGACTGTAATTGAAAAACTTGCAAATGGTTTAGTGGCTTTAACATGATGCCACTGGGTGAAAATTAAGGCCACCACGGATCTCGAATCCACGCCTGAAAAGCATTTCGATGATTATCATCCCACACTGAGAAGGCTTCAATGAAATCAAATGGCCCACATTTCCAGGGACAGTTCTTCATCGTGGTGTGTCCCCATACGGAAAGCACAAACTGGGCGGTACAGCGTTCACCGTGGGAAATAGCAGTAGTTGCCCATGCATCAAGTGTATGCTGATCCCAGGGATCTGCTCCAGGAGCATTCTCTAAAGATGGAAAACTCAACGCTAATTTGCTCATCTTTTCGAGCTTGATTTTATCAGGACTAATATCGGGTATCGTAATCATTCGCAGTCCCTGGAATTGCTGAACGCGAGATGGGGAGACAGGGTGCTAAACATCTATAACTTCCTAAAGTCGAAAAATTAGCTCTCTGGGCTTGGGTCAGGCATCCTTGGTAGGTCAAAGTTGAGCAACTCGCAAAGTGAATCAAGCTTTTCCAGATCAGGCAGTGGTAACTCTCCATCGTTTGTTGCGATCGCCTGAATTTCTTCTGGTATCCGAGGGAGATTTGCCTGCATGAATCGAAGGGCCGCCAGAGTGATGTGAATATCTTGTTCAGTTAGTTGGTTGTTATTGGTAAGCATGTTTGATCACTAACCAGTCTTAAGCAACCATGCAATAGGCAAACAAGTCCAGACAATTTCATTCTTCGGAAAAAATAATGACTCCCGTGCTGAGCTTTTATATGACATAATCCCTTTTTATGTCATATATTCAAAACACGGAATATTTAATCAAATCAGCCACCTAAAGGATCGGCCATGAGCGACTCGATCGTACTCAAAAGCAATTCATCTGTACTAAGCTCTTCTGGTCATCCTGAAATTCTCCTTCCGGCGATCGTGGTCGAAGCTGGTGAAAGCACAGCGCGCCGATTCATGGAGTTCTTCCTGGTGAGCATCCGAAACAAAAACACTCGTATGGCTTATGCCCAGGCCGTCAAGCAGTTCCTCGATTGGTGTGAGGACCGAGGCTTAGAGTTCTCTGGCATCAGTGCGCTTGCGATCGCGGCTTACATTGAACGTCATCCTGGATCGGCTCCAACAATCAACCAACATCTCACGGCGATTCGTTCGATGTTCGGCTGGATGGTCACGGGTGGCATCCTCAAGGATAATCCAGCAGCCGAGGTCAAGGGACCAAAGTACCGAGTTAAGAAAGGAAAGACGCCGGTGCTCACCGATGAAGAAATGCGGGAGCTACTTGACTCTATTGATGTGTCCCACGTTGTGGGTATGCGCGATCGGGCTTTGATTGCCACGATGTTTTTCAGCTTTGCTCGGGTCAGTGCAGTTCTGGGAATGAAGGTTGAAGACTACTTTCCAAAAGGCAAACGGTACTGGCTCAGGCTGCATGAAAAAGGAGGCAAGTACCACGAGATTCCGACCCATCATAAGGCCGAGGAATATCTTGACCAGTATATGGATGAGGCGAAGCTATGGAATGAAAAAGGGACTCCCCTCTTTCGCACAACAGTTGGACGGACGCGAAAGCTTACAGAGCGAGGACTTCAGCGTCAGGAAGCCTGGGCTATGATTAAGCGGCGAGCCCTTGCAGCAGGGGTCAATACAGATGCTTGTAACCATACATTCCGTGCTTCAGGAATTACTAATTTCTTAAGAAATGGCGGTAGCAGGGACAATGCCCAGAAGATTGCAGCGCATGAAGATAGCCGGACGACGGCGTTGTACGACCGGCGAGAAGACACTATTAGCCTTGATGAAATCGAGAGAATACGGCTGTAAAATGCCTCTTCTAGGAACTATGCAGCCTCCGCACTTTTGAATAAAGAGCGAATACGTGTTTCCCAATGAGATTGGTGAACCAGTCTCGCCTTATGACGCTCTTGAGCCAGGATCTCGGCCTTAGTTAGTTTTGAAAGCTCTTTCCACTCACTTTCAAAGACGTATGTGGCATTTTCATAATGAGCACATTCGAGGACGTAAATGCCAGCCTCTGGAAACCCAAAAATTACGTACCCTGTAAAGCCACCGTGTCCTACAGCTACAAATGCTGGCTTGTAGCTATTTATCTCTTTCAATCGGTGCTCAATAACTGGCCGTGCTCCTTTTCTGCGGACATTAAGGACACGGTGAAGATGGGGCTCAAGTTTGCTCCAAGGCATCTCACCTGGAGGCAGTAATTTCCAATTTAAAGAGATGGTCGGAACGACTCCAGTTGGTAGAAGGTCCTTGGTTACAACATCGCAGAAGCCAAAAAGCTCAAGCATCAAATTGATCCCATGGCGAAGCTTGCGAGGTTTTGTGGGGGCAAAAAGAAAAGACTCTTCTGTAGCGATTGCTAGTCTTCCATCTGGAAGGACAACAACAGAAAGCTCTATTCCGGGAGGGGGAACTAGTGTTCGAGGGTAGCGATGGTAAGGTACGTCAACGAACTCAACGACTTCAATCCTATTTTTACCGTGCCACTGTTGGTAGCGCCATTCACGCTGTTTGTAACATGTCTCTTTGGGCTGGTTTCGGTGCCGAATGAAGCTTCCCTCAGCATTAAAACGTGAAATGGGGCCAAGGCGGGAGGGGAGGATCTTCTCCCCGACGCGAGGGCTTGCAGAAAATCCCACACGTTGAAGGCGTTGGCTTGTTATGTCGTCGATCGGAGCAACGAGTACAACCTCTACTCCGTGAGGAACACCAGGGAGGTTACGTTCTAGATTTAGAATTCGCTTTTTTTGGATACGCATGTGATTAACCTTGAGGAGGATAGTTGTCATTACCGTAGGAGTCCCGTTCGCGGATACGCCCGTCGCGACCGTGGATAAACAGCTCAGAACCTTGATTTCGGGCTGCTTCTCTGGCTCGCTCAATGGCTTCGGCCTGGGTGTTGTGAACCGAGGAAGCTTTTTCGCTGCCCTCAGACTTAACGGCCCATCCCTGCGGGTGCGGCACTACATGCTGGTTTTTCTTGGCCATAAGGCTCTCCTTTGAAATCAAATAGTTACGATTTAGAAGTGCTAATAAAGCACTTTCTATCTTAATTATTACATAAAAGTTCTATATCGGCAACATTCTTCTGGTCTTTTTGCCGAAAAAGTGCGATCATAGAACATAGGAGGACGGCTATGACACTTACACATGAAGCGATCGGAGAAAGGCTCAAGGAGGCGAGAAAGAACGTCCGGCTGAGCCAGGAGGAGGCAGCCCAAGCTGTTGGGCTTGATCGGACTGCCATCGTAAAAATTGAAAAAGGTGCTCGAACTGTTACTGGTGTTGAACTGCTTCTGCTAGCGCGACTTTATAGAAGAGACCCGGCTGAATTTCTAGTTGAACAACCTCTTCAAGAAGATCCCATTACTACCCTTGGTCGTATTCAAGGGAACGCTCCATTGGAATGGAGTAAGGAGGTATCTCATAACATTGAGATACTTAAGGAAGCTGTTCGGCTGCGCGAGGCATTAGGTGATCAGATTCATGCCTTTCCACCTATCTATCAGTTACCCGCTCCTAACTCTTACGAAGAGGCAATTGAACAGGGAAAGGAAATTGCTGTACTTGAGCGGAAACGTCTCAAGCTGGGATCTGGACCAATCTCTGATATTGTTAGCCTCATAGCCTCTCAAGGGATCTGGACGGCTGCTGTTCCCTTTCCTGATGATGTCTCTGGACTGTTTATTGCCCATGATAAATATGGACTAGCGATATTCATTCATGAAGGACAGGCACTGGTCAGACAGCGATTTTCCTATGCACATGAGTATGCTCATGCGCTTGTAGATCGTAATCGGAGAGAGCCTGAACCAACTTCTACTAAGAATAGGAATGACTTCATAGAAAAACGGGCGAACGCTTTTGCAAGTGAATTTTTAATTCCAGCAGCAGGAGTTTATGAAACGCTAGAACGAAAGCAAAAAGGTCGTCCAAGCCGTGCGTCTTCTTGGATTTGGGATGCAGCTACAAATGAAGCAATTCATCATGACATAAGACACGATGGAAATGCACATAAGATCAGTGTGCATGATGTTGCACTTTTAGCTCATGAATATATTGTGAGCTATGATGTTGCTGCTATACGTTTAAGAGACATTAACGCAATAAGTAAGAGCCAGCTTGATACACTGCTTGAACAAAGAGAAAAAGGAAAGCAGCTACTAAAATCTTTGAAGCTTTTCGATCTGTTTTCTGAGGAAAAAGAGGCTCAAGATGATCAACCTTATCTAATGCGTCAACTTGTTATTCTGGGAATTGAAGCATTTCGTAGAGGTAAAATATCTGCGGGACGATTTCGATCAGTATGTGAGCTTGCGGGAATTCCGTATGAGGATCTTATGCCGGTTGCTATGGCTGATATTGAGGAATAGTTGTGGGGTTGTCGTCAAAACCTTTCCTTGTTGTGGATGCTTCTCCGCTTATCCTGGTTGACTGACAAAACTCATGGAACAAAGCAGTAGGTTTTGACAGTGAATTCGCGTTTCAAGCGTTTCTTCTCCTGCTTTTTTGATGCCGAGCTAGGTTCTGGATCTGCCTTTCCACTGAGAGAAAGCGTCACGAACAAATTCCAGCCCTGATAAAGGACCCCCTTGAGCCAATTCCAGCCAATCCTGAAATAGCTGTTGCCGCGTTGCCAGTGCGGGTCCACCCAACGCCGCTTGCCCGTAGTCACCACTTGTTGTCCTTGTACCGTCAGCAAGAGCGTGGCGACCGCCATCACCAGACACAAGCGTGAGAGGGCAGGAACCGAGCGAATTTCAGAACGCTCCAATTGGAAGCCGTTGGATTTTTCGTCTAACAGTTCCTCCTCGATTTGAAAGCGCTCGCCGTATTGACGAAAGGTTTGCAAAGTTGTGGGTTGATCAGAAACGACCATCCACACCTGCTGACTCTGCACATCCCGCGCTAATGCTAGGTGCAACCCGTCCAGCCTCTGGGTTTTGGTCAACCCAACACCTTGCAGAAGAATTGCTTCCCCTAACCCCAGGGGATACTGGTTGAGTTGAATCCAACCTTTGCTGGGACGGTGAATCCAACTGTTGCTTTTGACCCGAATCCGAAAATGCCAGCCTAATTCATCCCGCAGATACCGCATCAGGTCAGTATCAGCAAAGCCTCGGTCTGCCAGAAAACAGACTGAAGTTCCCGCAGGCAAAAGCCGTGCGGCTCGCTTCAGCATCGACTGGTAGACCTCAAACTTGATACTACTGCTGTTGTGCCGCAGCACGCGAAAGACCAAGGGAACTGCTCGTCCCCGATACTGCACTGATACCCGTACCAGGCAGTACTCATCCCACAGCATCGAGGTGTCTTCAATCACGGTGATGGATGCCTCCCCCCAACGCCTCAGCGCTTGGGCAATTAAGCTACTGTACAGCCTCTGGACATTAATCCGAGGATTATGCAGCCAACGACTGAAGCGTCGTTGATAGCTTTGAGCAAACCGGGCACGACTGTTGACATAGACTCGCCATTTGCTCAAGTTGATGCACTCACTGCAAATCAGTCCGATGACCATCCAAATCAAGGTTTGGAGATGGCGTTGGTCTGCCCAAGCAGACGATTGACGCAACAGAGTTTGCAGTTGATCATGGAGACGGGAGGTTCGCATGGTTTATCTGTGGAGTGTGGTAACTGTTACAGTAAACCGAGAACGCCCTATTACCAAGGGCTGAGCCTCCCTTCCCTTCCACTTTTGTCAGTCAACCAGCCGCTTATCTCATTTCTCAAGATTGGACGATTTGATTTGTTAGAAGCAGTCGCTAAACCTCTTGCCTGCACTGATTTCGTGCGGGTAGAGGTGAATCGACCTCGTGAGGAGCTTGATAATGCACTTGCGCGTGGAGGAATTACTGAAATTCCTCTTACAGATCCTCAGCAACTACTTGAAGTAGAGAAACTGTATGAGAAAGGTCTTGGCCGAGGAGAAGCGAGTTCTATTGTCCTTGCACAACAACAAGGATATGAACTCATTCTTGATGATAAGAAGGCTAGAAAGCTTGCTGCTGCAAGAAATATAAGCCTTTATTCTACATCTGACATCATTATTCAGAATATAAAGATGGGGCAACTTACTTTGGCTGAAGCTGATAGCTTTATCACGGTGTGGCAATCAATGGGAGAATTTCCTGTTTCCTGTAAGACATTTAGAGATTTACTGTCTTAGTTCACAAGAGGAGGATGACGTGAAGCGATCGCCATCCCCCACAGATTGATGAAGTCGTCTGAAAAACCTTTAATTGCTTTCAAGTGCGATTACTGCATTAATCAGTCGAACGATGAACTGCCAACGCTGTCTTTCTGGAATCCTCCTTACATAGCTGTCCATAAGTGTTCTAASTTGTAGGTGCATAAGAAACTGCTGYTGGGCGGCACGATCRAGACCCTCCTTTTCCATCTCTTGAATAACCCAATCAGCTAATTCTTCAGCACGAGTTTCAATATCTAACCCTTCTGTAGCCGGAGATAAGTCAAACAGAGAGAGCTGAAGGGGTTCCATGCCCAAGCCCTCCATTGAGCAGTGCTACCTCTCTCAAAGGCTTTCGGCTCCGAGACTTCTGCTTTTTCCTTGGATGTTCATTCCATTGTTCCCATTTTCGGATCACCTCCTCGGCATCAATAGCAACAGTCCCGTAGAATCTCTGAAGGTCTGAGAGCCTGACTACTGCATCACCTCGCAGAGAGAAGACCTTAAGCTTGGTCGGTAGCGTGACCGGAATATTAATTTTCTTAATAACTAATGCTCCATGTAGCTCAAAAAGCTGGGCTTTCAGAATAAGCGTTGAATCTTCTGTTTCTACTGGCTCCGATACAAGTACCTCCTCTTGTCTTGATATGTCTAACCTCCGAGTGCATCCCAGTTTTGTAAGACTCATTTTGAGAATTGACCATTCAGGTAAGCACAGCGCTGCTTGAGTACTTGTGGTACGTTGTTCTTTTCCCACTGTGCTCCCGATATCTTGATGCGCTGCCCGATTTGTTTGACCGTCGATTCAATCGCACCAGAACCAATGGAGATGCCTTCGGCTTGATAATAGCCGTAGTTGACAATCCGCTGTCGATGCTTACTGAGGTAGCCAATGAAAGTCGCAACCCGCTCGTGTTTCCAATCGTCAAACTGGGCGATTGCCCCCTCG